>NZ_JBJEES010000138.1:0-1512 GCF_051873315.1 Lactobacillus sp. | reverse complement strand
CTTGGCCAAGCTGCACAGCGACCAGATGAAGATCGAACAGGACCTTCGCCGCTTCACTGAAGAAGAACAGTCCTATATCAAGATTGGTTTCTCCCCAATCTGGGCCCCAGGCGAAAGCGGGAAGATTATCCCTGTTTTGCAGAAGCAATTTGAAACCACCCGCTTTGAACTGATCAAGACCTTCTCCATCAACTCAGCCAAGCGCTTGATCGACAACCGGATGGTTGACATTTACTTAGGTCCGCTTCTGCGGGGGGAAAACCTGAAGAACTTCTTCCTCTTCCAGCCGCGGATCTTCCTGATCATCCCTGAAACCAGCAAGCTTTACCAAGAAGGCAAGCGGGATGTTCCGTTCAGCCAGCAGCTTTTGATGGACCTCAGTGAGGAAAAGATGGTTTCCTTGAGCGATGACTCCGGCTTCCAAAAGACGGTTGACCACTTGCTTGAAGACCAGAACCTCTCTGTCAACAAGAGCATCAAGGTCAACGACTACGAAGTCGCCCTGCAGATGGCAGTCGGCGGTTTGGGCTGGACGGCAACTTTGGAATACATGCTGCCTGACCTGGACCCAGACCTCAAGTACAACCAGGTTGAACTGCCACGCACTTTGATCCAGTCTGACAACGGTTTGACCATCCACATGGATTCCAACGACCGGGCCAAGGAAGTTGCCCAGGTCATGACCAAGCTGATGAAGGAAGACTTGATTGCCCGTAAGCTGATCAAGGAATAAGAGCAGCAATTTTGGAAATAAACAGACAAAAAGACGAGCCAGCCGGCTCGCCTTTTTTATTGTCATTCAACTATTTCTAACTATGCTTCTTTTTTCATTTCTCTTTTCTTATTCTGCTCAGCCATTAATTCCTGCAGCCATTCTCTGTGACTGACCGCGGCATAGACTAAAATTGCTAAAGCCGTCAAAGTCGAAATTAAAAGCCCGCTTCTCAATCCCGGCGTCCGGTAGACCAGGCGGACCCGGTGCTTGCCAGCCGGCATCTCAAAGCCGACAAAGGCCGTATTGGTTTTGAGGACCTTGACAGCCTTGCCGTCTACCGTGGCTGTCCAGCCGCTTGAATACGGGATGGTCGAGGTAACGATACCGGCTTTCTTGCTGGTGAAGAGCCCAGTCAGCTGGTTCTGCGCGAGTTTCAGCTGCTTGACCCCCTGCTTTTGAATCTGGTGCACTTCTTTTGTGTATTCTTGATTCAAAGGAATTGCCACAACTTTGATCTTAAAGCGATAGGTCCCCAGTTTTGAAGGCTGGAAAGTCAGGCTGCTTGGCAGGGTCTGATAAGTCCCCATGTTCATGACCGCGCTGTCGACCAGGCGGTAAAAAGAAGTCATGTCCTGGCTTCTCTGTACGATGGTCTCACTGGTCTTCTTCCCCGTCACCGTCAGCTTGTAGCTGGGATCTGGCGACCCGGCCAAAAGGTGGTAGCGCCAGTACTTGTAGCGGGTCGCCCGCTCGTTAAAGGTCTGACCAGTCAAGTCTGCCTCCTGCTTAGCCTTCTT
>NZ_JBJEES010000137.1:46245-79507 GCF_051873315.1 Lactobacillus sp. | reverse complement strand
ATACGTCAGCGAACACTTCATTCTTGTCCAGCAGAATTTTTTCAACCAGGTCATTAGTGCCATGAGGCTGGTGTGATTTTCTTTTTGACATGGTTCCTCCAATCTAGGAGGGTGATTTTTCCCTCCACTTACTAATACAAGAAAACACGTCAAAATTTTTTATTTTCTCCAAAAAATTTTTGATTTAGCTGATCTCTTCCTGCAGCTCGGCCGCTTGGAAGGCATTGATCAGGTCTTTTAAGGCTGGCGACAGGTCAGCGCCGCGGCGGACGCCGATAAAGTAGGTCAGCTTGATCTGCTTGGGATCAAGGGGGTAGAGGTTGATTGGCAGGTGCTCCAGCCGCTTCAAGATGCTGGCTGAGGAGACCGTAAAGCCGACCCCATTGACAGCCAGGTTGGTGGCGGTGATGACGCTGTTGGAGGTCATCCGGACATTTGGCTGCACGCGGAAATAATGAAAGAGCCCATTGACCTGGTGGCGGATGGCGGATTCGCCATTGCTCAGGACAAAAGGCTGCTGGAGCAGCTCTTTGGGATCATAAGTCCCGGGATCGAGGATGAAGCGGTCCTTGAGATAGTATTTGGAATTTTCCGGGATCACAATATAGTAGACCTCCCCGCCATTGATATAAGTGTCAATTCCTTGCGCGACAGTTTCCGGCGTTTGCCCCATATAGCAGTCGACATCCCCGCCCAGCAGCCGGTCTTCGCTGGTGTGGGGGAAGCCTTCAGCAATCTGGATCTTGACCTGGGGATGCTTGTCCAAAAAGGCGGGCAGGATCTTAGGCAAAAGGAAGGTGCCCAGGCTTTCCAGAACGGCGATCCGGATGACTTCTTCCTTGTGGTTGCTGAAGCGCTCCAGGGCGTTGGCCAGCTGGTGGCGCTGGGCAGAAATGTTTTCCAGGTACTGGTAGTAGATCTGGCCGGATTCAGTCAGGGTAAAGGGAACCTTGTCCCGGTTGATGATGGTGGTCCCCAGCTTCTTTTCCACCCGCTTGATCAGCTGGGTCAGGTAGGGCTGGGAAATATAGAGGCTTTCAGCGGCCCGGGTGAAGTTGCTTTCCTTGAGCAGGACTTCCAGGTAGTTGAGCATGATGTCGGGATCGTTCATTTTCTTTTGTCTCCATTTTTTGCTAAAAAAGTCTCGTTTTTACGATAACACAAATGTTATTGGTTGATAATATTTAAAGTCGTTCATTTTTTCCAGGAATAATATTAGAATTAAGCTATCAAGTAAAGAAAACGCTAACAAAAGCAAAGGAGCAAAATCATGTCAATGAAATCAGGTACTTACAAGGTTAAGGCCAAGGGCCACGGTTCATCATTCATGCCAATGGAAGTCACTATTGAAAACGACAAGGTGGCGGACATCACGGTTGACTCAGCCGGAGAAACCAGCGGGATCGCTGATGAAGTCTTCAAGCGCCTGCCAAAGGCCATCATCGACGGGCAAACCTTGAACGTCGATGCCGTTTCCGGGGCTTCAATCTCCTCGCAAGGGGTGATCGACGGGGTTGCCGAAGCGATCAATGAAGCCGGCGGGGATGCTGAAGAATGGAAGAAGCGCGACAAGCCAGCTTCTTCAGCGGCAAAGGATGAAGAATACGACACTGACGTGGTTGTCATCGGTGCTGGCGGGGCTGGTCTGGCCGCTGCTACCCGGTCTCTGCAACATGATAAGAAAGTTGTTATTCTGGAAAAGTTCCCGCAACTGGGCGGCAACACTGCCCGGGCCGGTGGTCCAATGAACGCGGCTGAACCTGAATGGCAAAAGGGCTTCAAGGCTCTGCCTGGTGAAAAGGAAACCTTACAGGAACTGGCTGAAACGCCAACCAGCGAAATCGACCCAGAATACGTGGAAGACTTCGAAAAGCTGCGTGACCAAATCAAGGCTTACCTTGACTCAGGTGAAGACTACCTCTTTGACTCAGTTTTGCTGCACGAAATTCAAACCTACCTCGGCGGCAAGCGGGTAGACCTCAAGGGCAACGAAATCCACGGCAAGTACGAATTGGTAACGACTTTGGTCAATAACGTTTTGGACTCAGTCAACTGGCTGACCGACTTGGGCGTGAAGTTTGACCGCAGCGACGTAACCATGCCAGTTGGTGCTTTATGGCGCAGAGGCCACAAGCCGGTTGAACCAATGGGCTTTGCCTTCATCCACGTTTTGGGCGACTGGGTCAAGGCACATGGGGCAACCGTTTTGACTGAAACCCGGGCCAAGCACTTGATCATTGAAGGCGGCAAGGTTACCGGCGTGATTGCCGAAAAGACTGACGGCTCCAAGGTAACTGTCCACGCCAAGAGCGTGATTTTGACTGCCGGCGGCTTCGGTGCCAACACCAAGATGGTGCAAAAGTACAACACTTACTGGAGCGAAATTGCTGATGACATCGCTACGACCAACTCACCAGCTATTACCGGTGACGGAATTGCTTTGGGCCAGGAAGCAGGTGCTGCTTTGACGGGGATGGGCTTCATTCAACTCATGCCAGTTTCTGACCCGGTAACCGGGGAACTTTTCACTGGCTTGCAAACTCCGCCTGAAAACTTCATCATGGTCAACCAAAAGGGTGAACGTTTCGTCAACGAATTTGCGGAACGTGACACTTTGGCTAAGGCAGCGATCGACAACGGCGGCCTCTTCTACTTGATCGCCGACGACAAGATCAAGGAAACTGCCTACAACACCACGCAAGAATCAATCGACGCGCAAGTTGAAGCCGGCACTTTGTTCAGAGCTGACACTCTGGAAGAACTGGCTGAAAAGGTGGGGATGGACCCAGCAGTTTTGACTGACACCATCAAGAAGTACAACTCTTACGTTGATGCCGGCCACGACCCGGAATTCGGCAAGAGTGCCTTCCACCTGAAGTGCGAAGTCGCACCATTCTACGCAACTCCGCGTAAGCCAGCCATCCACCACACTATGGGCGGTCTGGTCATCGATACCAAAGCCCACGTATTGGACGAAGAAGGCCACGTCATCGCGGGCTTGTACTCAGCTGGTGAAAACGCGGGCGGCCTGCACGCCGGCAACCGTTTGGGCGGGAACTCCCTGGCTGACATCTTTACCTTTGGCCGGATCGCTGCCGACACGGCCAACGAAGAAGCTCCAGCGGCTGACGCGGTCAGCGGGGCATCCCAGCACTAAGAGAAATAAACAAGAGAGAGTAATACTATGTTCTACAAAAGCCACTTTGGCACCATTTTGACTTCTGTATTGTCCATGTTCATGGGCCTGGTGATGGCCATCTTTATCATCATCTTGAACCACCTGCCATTCAACTGGGTTAACCTGTTTGAATTGACTGCGGAAATCAACTTGATTGTCTTTTTCTTCAGCTTGTTCATCCCTTACAACGCCTGGGGTGACTGGTTTGCCGGCCTCTTCCACTTAAAAGAAGGCACGGTTGCCTTCAAGCTGGTCCAAGGGATTATCCCTTCCGCCGTTTTGAACACGCTCAACACCTTTATCTGCACCGGTGCCAGCATCTTTTACAACGAGTCTATCCCTAAGGCAGCGCGGATGACCGCCTACCTTAACGGCTGCAAGGAAGCCTGGATTCCATGCTTTATCGTATCCTACGTTGCTTCTTTCGCGGCTGTCTGGCTGGGCAAGAAGGTTGCTGAAAAATACGTCAAGTAATTGCCGATAAAAAATAAGATCATGAAGGAGCAATTTTCCTTCATGATCTTTTTGTCTCTAGCAAAAATTATTCTCCCCGCCAGCCGGCAATATCCCAGCTGGTGAAGTCATAGTCCAGTTTCTTCTTGTAGATTCTTTCGTAGGCCTGGACCTTCAGCTTGTAATCTTCTTCCATCAAGCGGCTGGCATTCTCGCTGGCCGTCTTGGTCGGGTCCGGGTAAAGCACGTCCAGAACATGTACGGTGTACCGGGTCTGGTAGAAGTGCTCGTTCTTCTTTTCCAATTTTGGCAGGTCCTGGATTTCCACAAAAGTCGAAATCACCGGCACGTTGCACTTGGCCGCGAAGTAGTAGGCTCCGCGCTGCGGCTTGCGGGGCTTGCGGTAGTTCCACCACATCTCCTGCTCCGGGAAGATCAGGACCCAGTGATCCTGATTAAAGGCGTGGTTCAAGTGCTGGATGAATTCCCGGCCCAGGTAGTTGGGACTCTGGGTTAAAGGAATTGAACCCATATTGTTCATGATGTAGGAGAAGAAGCCCGGCAGCTTCAAGTTGGTTTCCTCAATCACGATGTCCATCCGCCGGTAGGCCTTTTGAGCCAGGCGGTTAACGGCCAAAGCATCGATCTGGTTGAAGTGGTTGGCGGTCACGATGGCCCCACCTTTTGGCAGGCCGTTCAGCTTATCTATACCAGTTACCTTGGTTGAACCAGAAATCGTCTTGGTCAAAGCCTGCAGCAGCTCGTGGCCCACGGCCCCGTCAAATTTTGTCTTGACCTTGTCCTGCTTTTGCCAAAAATCTTCCACCAGAGCCAGCTTTTCCTCGCTGGTCATCATTGGATCGCCGATTTCTGTCTTGGCGGTAAAGTTCCGTTCGTTCGCGGCCTGCTTGATATTGTGAATCACGTCCAGGCGCTTGTCACCGATAATCATCTTATTCTCCTTAGTTCCTTACAGGGTAACCTTGACTTTCTGTTTCACGTGGAACCAGTTTTGCGGATCATGCAAAATCTGGCCGACCATGTCGACCATGCCCTGCATCTTGGCCAGTTCGTCCTTCCGGTCCTGGTCAGTAAACTTGGCCAGCTGCTTTTGCAATTCTTCGTAAAAAGGCGTCTCCTTAGCAGCCTGCCAGAAGTAGCTGCCGTACTTGACTTCTTCAAAGTGCCAAGGCTTGTAGAAGAGGTTGTAGTGGATCAAGTAAGGATCAGCCATTTCCGGGTCAAAGTCGTTAGGCATGGCGTCCCAGCGCGGGTCCAGCAGCTTGATCCGGCCAGAGCAGATCTCGTTTAAGTAGTCCTGGTCAGGGGCAATCGAGTTGAACTGGTAGGTTGACAGGAGCTGCAGGAACTTGTCTAAAAAGCCTTCTTCCCGCATGGCCTGGCAGTTCATGACCAAAACGCCGGAATTGACGTATTTGTCTGGATCGATCCCCAGGCAGTCTCTGATGTAGGTCTGCAAGGGCTCGATGTAGTGGACCGACTGGTCATGGCAGGCAGCGACCAGGTTGTTTCCCAATTCCGTCTGGTAGAGGCCGGCGATGTCGGCGTTCACGACCGTGTCAGCATCGATATAAACCGCCTTGTCGTATTCCGGGAAGAGGTCCGGGATGAAAAGGCGGTAGAAGATCGACAGGGTGAAGAAGTCGGCCCGGAGATAGTTGCCTTTTTTATTTTGAATCTGGGCAAAAAGCTGGTCATCCAGCTGGCGGAAGATGATCTTGACATTGTCTTTTTCAAAAGCAGCCAGGGCTTGCTGGTTGGCTGGGCTCAGCCCCTGGTGCAGGATGATGATTGTGTAGTCGTTTTGACTTCCGGCGTTTTTCGCCAAAGAGCTCAAAGATACGGCCAGGTAGGGGGTAAAGTCGTCGCTGATGGTGTAAAAAATTGGAATCGTCATTTTTCTTTCCTCCGAAAGCAGTCTTGCTCTTTTTTGTCTTACAGCTGGTCCTTCAGCTGCAGGTATTCATTGAGCAGGTCGTCATATTCGTGCAGGTTGAGCACGCTGTGGACCCGTTTCACGTCCCAAGGCTTGACCGTCTGGGTTCTGAAGTAAGGGAAGAAGCGGAAGCTGGTGGTAAAGTGCTGGATGACCGTGTCGTCCTGGAGGGCGTATTGCTCATTGTACTTGCGGGGGGCAATCCGCTTTTCCTTGGCCAATTTATTGATGGCCGTCTGGTCGGGCAGGAACATCTTCTGGACCTGCATCAAGTGCCGGACCCGTTTAAAGAGGCCGGTCCGCTTGATTTCCGGCATGTTCAAAAGGAGGACCCCGGAATTTAGATAGTCAAAAAGCTTCTTTTGATTGTGGAAGAAGAAGCGGCCGAAGTAGTCCAGAACCCCAACCAGTTCCGTCCCGGTCAAGTCCTGGGTGTAGAACTGGTCAACCGGCCGGCGGATGATCACGTCGTCATCCAGGTAGAGAATGCGGTCTGGAATCTGCGGCAGCTCGTCGGCAAAAAGTCGGAGCATGGCATATGGGGTGAAGCGGGTGCCCATGTTGGCCGTCGGCGGCTCCTTGATGAAATTTTCGGTGCAGTCGATCAGTTCCAGGCTGCTGTTAGGATTGTCAGCCACGATGAGAGAACGGATGAAGTCAGCCGCGTGCTGGCTGAAGGGCTTAAAGGACCGGTGTTTGCTGTGGGCCTTCATGGTCAGGATGTAGACGTGAATTTCCTCGCCGCGCTCGGCTTTCAGCAGTGATAAGACGGCAATCAGCACGCCTCTTTCAGCGTTGTGGTCACCGCAAAAAAGAAAGTTCATGATTCTGCCTCCTTTTTAGTAGAAAAATTCTATTTCCTACTGTCAATTTTAACATACGAGCAATATTCGCAAGTGCTCAGTTTTGCCCGCTCCCGCATGCTTTGAGCAATTTCATCATGCAGCTTTTCCTGGGCCGCCTTCTTGCCCAGACTCTTGTCCGGGTAAAAGGGACCGTCGATGTAGACCGTGATTTTCGGCCGCTTGCGCCAGCGGCAGGGCTGGTAGGTGGTCGTCATGGCAAAAGCCGGGGCCTTTAAGCTGACCGGGAAGTTGAAGCTGGTCGCCGGGAAGGGGCGGATCTTGGTGTAGTAGGGCCAAAGGTGGGCTTCCGGGTAGATGACGATAGCCGCCTTCTTTTCTTCATAGGCGTACTTGACGTCCTTGAGCAGGCTGATGGACTGCTTGATGTTTTTGCCGACCGGCAGGCCGGCAACGGGAATTACGTACTTGCCTAAAAAAGGAATCCCCCAATTGGCCTGGGCAGCCAGGGCATAGTAGCGGTAGGGATTGACGATGGTCATGGGCGTGAAGGGGTCACCCAGCATCTGGGTGTGGTTGCCGTAGACAAAGTAGCCCTGCTTTTTAAAGGGGCGCAATTTTTCCTTGCCTTTGACTCTGACCAGCAAAAAGAGGCGGGAGTAGAGCCAGGCAAAGGCGCAGGCCAGGCTGCGGACTAAACCATTCCAGATTCGCCAGCCAAATCCCTTCCGGAAGACCTGGTAGTCGTCTGGTAATTGGAAGTCCTGCTGGGCGGAACTGACCAGGTCCTCGCTTTCGCTGTGGTAGTAGTAAGTCTTTTTACTCATAAAAAGTCCCCGCTTGCTGTAAAATAAAAAAAGCACTGCGAGTGCAGTGCTTAGGGATGATGGGTCGTCAGGGGATCGAACCCTGGACACCCGGATTAAGAGTCCGGTGCTCTGCCAGCTGAGCTAACGACCCGTGTCAACCAACACTTTTATTATGCCATAAATCTCAGCAAAAGCAATCTCCTTTTTTACATTAATTGTAATTTTTTTAATTTCGCGAACAAATCAAGTATAATAGGGACAGTGAAGGAGGTCTATGATGCCTAAAAAAATTCTCGTCGTTGACGACGAAAAGCCGATTTCCGATATCATCAAGTTTAACTTGACCAAAGAGGGTTTTGATGTAGAGACCGCTTATGACGGCGAGGAAGCTGTCGAGAAGGTTGAAGAATACAACCCTGACTTAATGATTTTAGACTTAATGCTTCCGAAGAAAGACGGGCTGGAAGTAGCCCGGGAAGTCCGCCAGACCCACGACATGCCGATCATCATGGTTACCGCCAAGGGCGGCGAGATCGACAAGGTCCTCGGCCTGGAAATGGGGGCGGACGACTACGTGACCAAGCCTTTCTCCAACCGTGAGCTGGTGGCCCGGGTCAAGGCTAATTTGCGCCGCCGGGACATCGTCAAGAAGGCAGTGGAAGTCAACCAGCAAAAGGAAAAAGAACAGGAAAGCAATGACATCCAGATCGGCAACCTGCTGATCAAGCCGGATGCCTACCTGGTCGAAAAGAACGGGGAAAAGATCGAACTGACCCACCGGGAGTTTGAATTGCTCTACTACATGGCCCAGCATATGGACCAGGTCATGACCAGAGAGCACCTCTTGCAGACGGTCTGGGGCTACGACTACTTCGGCGACGTCCGGACGGTCGATGTAACGGTTCACCGCTTGCGGGAAAAGATTGAGGACAACCCGGTCCGGCCGAAAATTTTGGTCACCCGGCGGGGTGTCGGCTACTTCGTCAAGCAGCAAACAGAAGAATAATTTTTCAGAGCCACTGTTTGAGGTGGCTTTCTTTATGTGGATGGATTAATGAAGAAAGATAAAAAAGCACGCAAAGAGAAAGTGAAGAGAGAGAAGACCCACCGGCTTAAACGCCTGGTCAGCTCGATTCAGACCAAGATCGCCATTATCTTCATGCTCCTGTTGCTGGCCACGATTGAAATCATCGGGGCCTACTTTACCCGGCAGATGGAGCAGACCAGCATTGACAACTTTCAAACTACGATTCAGCTGCAGTCGATCGTGACCGACCAGTTGACTACCCAGCTGGTCAAGAATGGCAAAAGCGCTGACCGGAAGATGAACCAGATCATCACCGACTACAGCAACGACGCGATTTCTGAGATCCAGGTCGTGGACAATAAAAACGTGATCCGGGCCGTGTCCAACCTAAATGACAAAAACCGGGTGGGGCAATTGTCCAACAATGGCGATATCCGGGAAGTGATCAACTCCGGCCAGCAGAAGACCCAGATCACTAGCGGCCAGAAGGGCAGCTTCATGGTCCAGATCGTGCCCCTGACCAGCGGGACCAACATCGTCGGGGCAGTCTATGTCCGGGCCAGCATGGCTGACGTCTTCAACAACTTGCGCAACGTCTCGATGATGTTTTTGACGGCCTCGCTTATTGCCGTAATCGTGGCGGCGATTGCCTCCATGTTTATTTCCCGGGCAATAACCCGGCCGATTGAAGAGCTCCGCCAGCAGGCCATCCAAGTGGCTGACGGGGACTATTCGACCCAGGTCAAGATCTACTCAAATGACGAACTGGGCCAGCTGGGGGCGGCCTTTAACACCCTCTCAGCCAAGATCGAGCGGTCCAATGAGCAGTCAGAATCTGAGCGCCGGCGGCTGGACAGTGTCCTGTCCCACATGACCGACGGGGTGATCGCGACTGACCGGCACGGGAACGTGTCGATCATGAACCAGATGGCCCAGGACTTCCTGGACATCAAGGCCGAAGACGCGATCAACAAGCCTATTTCCCAAGTTCTGGGCCTGGGGGACGAATACACTTCCCAGGACTTGATCTCCAACCAAAGCGACATGCAGGTCACGGTCAATGCCGGTACGGATGATGAAATGATCCTGCACGCCAGCTTTACCCTAATCAAGCGGGTCACGGGCTTTGTGTCCGGGGCCGTCTGCGTCTTGCACGACGTGACTGAGCAGATCAAAAATGAAGATGAGCAGCGGCAGTTCGTTTCCAACGTTTCCCATGAATTGCGGACTCCTTTGACCAGCGTCCGGGCTTATATTGAAGCCCTGAATGAGGGGGCCTGGAAGGATCCGGAGATTGCCCCGCAGTTTTTGGAAGTCACGCAAAAGGAAACTGAACGGATGATCCGGATGGTCAATGACCTTCTGGTTCTGTCCAGAATGGACCGGGGGGCCACCAAGCTGGAACCGGAATGGGTCAACTTTACCGACTTTGTTGCCCACCTGCTCAACCGCTTTGACATGATTGTCGAGCATGATCAGGGCGAGGCCCAAAGCGATACCAAGGAATACGTGATCAAGCGGGACCTGGGCAACCAGGCCCTGTGGGTGGAAATCGACACCGACCAGATGATGCGGGTAATCGACAATATCATGAACAACGCCATCAAGTATTCCCCTGACGGGGGGACCATTACGGTCCGCTTGACCCAGAACCAGAACCAGATCCTGCTTAGCATCAGCGACCAGGGGCTGGGGATTCCGAGAAAGGACCTGGGCAAGATTTTTGACCGCTTCTACCGGGCAGACAAGGCCCGGTCCCGGGCTCAAGGTGGGACCGGCTTGGGCCTGGCCATCGCCAAGGAAATCGTGACGGCCCATGGCGGCCGGATCTGGGCTGACAGCCGGGAAGGACATGGGTCAACCTTCTACATTGCCCTGCCATATGAACCAATGGATGAGGAGGATGAATGGGATGAAGTTTAAATTCAAGTTCAAATTCAATGATTTTCTCCTCCACCTGGCGACCTTGACCGTGATTTTGATCTCGATCGGCCTCTGGGTCACGGTGATGACCAGTGACCAGCGCTTCAGCCGGATCAGCAATGAGTCTTCATCGCAAAGTTCTGCTTCTTTGACGACCCACTACCGGAATATCCAGACTTTTTACGCTCCTGGCCAGACCTATGTCTTTCAAGACGGGGTCCGCTATCAAGTGCATGACGCCAAACGGAACCTGCCTTTGAAATTTGTCCAGTACCTGGAAAAGGTCAAGCTGGGGGTAATTGAGAAGGTATCGGATGATTCTGCCGATTACAAGAAACTGCTGGATGACCAGAACTATATCATGTTTGCCTACCCGGACCAGATCAATTTCACGGTGCTTTTAGGCAAGAAGCAAGCCAATTCCAGCCTGCAGTTCAACCGGGTCTTTGTCCCGGCCAAGAGCAAGATTCGCTATCTTTACTTTGGCAACGACAGCGGCAGCCGGGTTTACCGGGTGAAGATCAAGTCTGGCTCTTTTCAGCAGCTGGTCAAGTACGTAAAGAGTGCTCAAGACAAGCAGGAGGTCAGCTTCCTGCATTTGAAGAAGCTTTATGTGCCTTTTTATGCTCAAGCAGTTAAAGTTAAGGAATACAGCTACCTCATCAGCTACCAGTCCAGCAGCTATTATGCCTCCAGGCTTCTGGGCAGCAGCTATCGCAAGTCGGTGGCCAAGAATGGCCGCACGGTCTACACGGCTGGCTATTCCAAGCGCCTGCAGATTCCTAAGGAAGGCAAAGGCAGTGACCACCAGTATCTTTACCAAAACTATCTGACTGGCCAAGAGCGGACGGCCACTCAGCGAATGCTGGAAAGTGCCGCTTATGTCAAGCAGCTGGGCCTGGTTGAGCAGGATCTGCGCTTTTTTGAAAGCAGCGGCAAGACGGTGTCTTATATCAACTATATTGAAGGCTATCCGATTTTTGCCAATGACACCCTGGCCCAAACCCAGGTGACCATGGGAACGGAAACGGTCAGCGTGGCTTTCAGCAGCATGAACCTGCAGATCCCGATCCCTTATGACGGGCAGGCCAAGACCCTGCCTAAGACCGCGACCTTGCTTAAAGAGCTGGGCAGCATCGGCATCAAAGAAAGTGAAATCGAGAGGATCACCATCGGCTACCATATCAAGGCCGACAAGAAGCGCAGCGACTTGATCACTCTGGTGCCAACCTACTTTATCAAGGTAGGCGGCAGCTGGAACAGCCTGGCTGGCTGGAAGAAGGCTAAGGCCGAAAATGCTGATCTTTTGATTGACGGATCCAGCTCCAGCAGTTACTCGTCTTCAACTAGCTCCAGCCAGTCCAGCAGTGAGGCAAGCTCACCTTCCAGCTCAAGCGGCAGCCAAGCGGGCAGCCAGGCTCCGGAAAGCAGTCAGGAAGCGTCTTCCAGCAGCCGCAGCCAATCAGTGTCTGAATCCAGCTCCAGTTCCAGCAGCTCCAGCTCAAGTTCAGCCGTATCATCAAGTTCAGTCAGCTCAGAGGAGGAAGAAAACTAATGGATCATCGCAAAATTGAATGGCTTTTTCTGATCCTCTTCTGCCTGGTCGACATTTACCTTTTGATTGAGCTCTGGCGGGCACCGGTCACTTTGACTTCTTCAACCAGCTCAGTGACGACCTCGACCAGCTTGAAGGCTGAAATGAAGTCGGACAATATCACGGTTCCCTCCCTGTCCAGGAAGGGGGACTCGGGCTACTACCTGGCCACAAGAAGCAAGAGCGACTTGAAAGAAGCCGCCAAGAAGCTCAGCAGCGACGTGTCCACCAGCTATGCTGAAGGGGACAAGACCCTGTACGCGACTATGAAAAACGCGATTTCGCTGGAGCGGATGACGGTAAGTGAATTCAAGAATGACAAAAATTACGTGCTGCATGGCAAGCAGTATGTTTATGCCAAGAACCTTTCCAGCAACAGCAGCTACGTTTACGTGCAGAAGTCCCAGTACGGGCAGGTCTACAGCAGCCTGGCCCAGCTGGTGGTCAACGTCAAGGACAAGAAGATCACGGGCTACTACCAGACCTATTTGAGTGACTTGACCAGCGTGCGGGAATTGCAGGCTACCATCAGCCCCTGGCGGGCAGTCACCAACCTCTATACCACCCGGGAACTGGCCGACAACTCCCGGGTGATGCAGGTCAAGCTGGGCTACACCAAATTGACCGAGGTCCGGGGCAGCGTGATCTTTGTCCCGACCTGGCTGGTCTGGATCGAAAACAAGAGCAGCAAGAGCAGCAGTTTGAAGCGGGTCAACGCCTTTAATGGCCAGCTTTTGCAAAACAGTACATTGGATGATTAAGGGCAGGAAGGGAACAAATTTGCAATTCGCGGTATTATCAAGCGGATCAGCGGGCAACTGCAGCTTGCTGATGACTGACCAGCACAAGATTTTGATGGACGCCGGGCTTTCGGGCAAGAAGACTAAGGAGCTTTTAGCCAAGGTAGGCGTGGCGATTGAAGACTTGGACATGGTCTTTTTAAGCCACGACCATGGCGACCACAGCGGAGGAATGGGGGTCCTTATGCGCCGCTATCCCCAGCTGAACGCCTTCAGCAACACGGGAACCTGGAAGTACCTGGAGGAGACCGGCAAGATCGGCCGCCTGCCGGAAGAGCAGATCAATGTGATTGAGCCGGGCCAGACCAAGTGCTATGGGGACTTGGAAGTGACGGCTTTTGCCACCAGCCATGACGCGGCTCAGCCCCAGTACTACGTTTTTTCCAGCGGGGGCAAGCGCCTGGCCTGCTTGACGGACACGGGCTACGTGTCGGAAGAAGTCGAATATGAGATTCAAGACGCGGATGCCTATTTGCTCGAGTTCAACTATGACGACCTGATGCTGAGAAGCGGCCCCTATCCCTGGAGCCTGCAGCAGCGGGTCCGGTCAGATCATGGCCACCTGTCAAACGAGCAGGCGGCTGAGACTCTGGCCAGGGTTATCAGTTCTAAAACCAAGCATGTTTTCATGGCCCACCGCAGCCAGCAGAACAATTTGAATTATTTGGCCCGGGACGTGGCGGAGCAGGTTCTGGCGGAGAAAGATGCCGACGTCTCCAGTGACCTGGAATTGCACGATACCGAGCCGATGACGCCGAGTTCTTTAATTAATTTATAATACGAGGGCTTTAAAGCTTTTAATACGTTTTGTTCATATATACTTCAAAAAGCTTGGATATGATAATGACAACGATAAGGAGTGATAACCATGTCTGAAGAACAAGATAAGCAAAGAAACACGCGCAAGAAGGAAAATAACCGTTTGTTAACTAAAGCGGCCATCATTGGGGTCGTTGCCGGTCTTTTGGGCGGGGGGATTGCTTACGGCGGCTTGTCAGCAGCCAATTTGAATAGCAATTCTTCATCATCCACGGCCAGCTCAAGCACCAGCAGCAATACTGGTGAAACCGGGTCAGTGACGACTTCATCCAGCGGCACTACTAAGGTCAACAAGTCAACGACCACCAGCGGGACGATGACTTCCGCTTACAAGAAGGTCCAGAACGCGGTTGTTTCAGTCTTGAACTACAAGTACACTTCCAGTTCATCATCAAGCTCTGACATCTACAGCATGTTCGGCTATGGCGATTCAGATTCCAGCTCAGATTCATCCAGCTCCAAGAAGTCTTTGACTTTGTACTCTGAAGGTTCCGGGGTCATCTACACAACGGCAAACGGCAAGGGCTACATCGTCACTAACAACCACGTTATTTCCGGGGCAGCCAAGGTGAAGGTCATCCTGGCTTCCGGGAAGACGATTTCCGCTAAGGTTGTCGGCAAGGACTCAACCAGTGACTTGGCTGTCCTGTCAATCGACTCCAAGTACGTAACCCAGACCGCTTCATTTGGTGACTCCAGCAGCCTGCAGTCAGGGCAGACGGTGATTGCCATCGGTTCACCAGAAGGGTCTGAATACGCGTCTACGGTAACGCAAGGGATCATTTCCTCACCAAGCCGGACGATCACTTACAACTCCAACCAGATGACGGTCATCCAGACGGACGCGGCCATCAACTCCGGTAACTCCGGTGGTCCATTGGTCAACTCTGACGGCCAGGTTATCGGGATCAACTCCATGAAGCTGTCCAGCTCCAGCAGTGGCGACTCAGTTGAAGGGATGGGCTTCGCGATCCCGTCAAACGAAGTTGTGACGATCGTCAACCAATTGGTCAAGAAGGGGAAGATCACCCGGCCGCAATTGGGCATCAAGGTTGCGGCGATTGCTGAACTGAACAGCTACTACAAGAAGCAGCTGGGCATTTCAACCAGTCTGAAGAAGGGCCTGTACGTGGCTAGCGTAACTTCAGGCAGCGCGGCAGCCAGTGCCGGGATCAAGAAGGGCGACGTGATTACGGCTGCTGACGGCAAGACGGTCAACGACGTGGCCACCCTGCACAGCATCTTGTACAGCCACAATGTTGGCGACAAGGTCAAGATCACGGTTAACCGGAACGGCAAGACCATGACCTTCACGGTAACCCTGCAGGCAAGCAACTAATTTAAGAACAAATAATCCAGTGGATCAGCAGATCTGCTGGATTTTTTGCTTTTTTCAAAACAAAAGCAGGGTAAAGCCAAGGTAAAGTTCGGAAATATTTCTTGTCAAGGAAAATTTTTAGGGAGACTTTATCCCCAATCCTGTGGAAAAGACTGTGAATTGTGCAAAAAATGGGGTAAAAAGCTCCTGAAAAGTTGTGGATAAGCTGTGGATTGTGTGTAAGTTCCACGGGCAAAAGTCATGTTAAAACGTCTGTTCAAGGCGGCAGGCCGGGCTTTTTCGGTGATTGTTTGTGAAAATGTCCAGTCCACAGGCGGCTTGTGGAATGGTTACACGGGATTTTAGAAATTTTTTGGCAAAAAGCTAGACCTAGATAGAATTCTGCTCTAGTCCACTAGATCTAGAAAAGGCCTTTCCACAGCTGTGGAAAAAAGCGGTTGATAAACTGTTAATTGTGGGGATAGAAGCAAAAATGGTAAAATAGGTGCATTATGAATATCAAAATTGTTTGCGTTGGAAAATTAAAAGAGAAGTATTTTAAGGATGGGATCGCGGAGTACCAGAAGCGGCTGAGCCGCTTTGCCAAGGTAGAGATAGTGCAGGTGCCGGATGAGAAGGCGCCGGAAAGCCTCAGCCCGGCCCAGATGGAAGAAGTCAAGAAGCGGGAAGGCGAGCGGATCCTAAGCAAGATCAAGGACAAGGAATATGTCTACGTCCTGGCCATTAAGGGCAAAGAGCGGGCTAGTGAAGAGTTTGCCAAGGAACTGAAGGATCTGGGAACCTACGGGCATTCCGACATTACTTTCGTGATCGGGGGGAGTCTGGGGACCAGTGACGCGGTCAACAAGCGGGCTAACGACCTGTTTAGTTTCGGCAAGCTGACCATGCCCCACCAATTGATGCGGCTGGTTTTGATTGAGCAGATCTACCGGGCCTTCATGATCAACTCTGGCAGTCCTTACCACAAGTAGAATAGATTATTTAGCCTCTCCTGGGAAATATGCAGGAGAGGCTTTTTGTATACGAATTAGTCTAGTGCTAGAATCTAAGGTGAAAGTGTTTTATTAGGGGGAGCTGAATAGAAAAATGGAGATCTGTGATTTGCTCAAGCAGACCAGAATAGATTTGGGCCTAACCCAACAGGAAATGGCGGGAGAAGTCATGTCGGTGGCCCAGTACTCCCGGATTGAGAGCGGGGAGCAGCGGATCAAGGCCGAGGATCTGCTGGAGCTTTTGGAAAGCCACAACTATGATTTGGGCTACTTTTTCACCAAAATGATTTATAGCCGGCGAGAGGAAAAAGAGGCTGACTGGATCAATATCGAGTTCCGGGTGAAGAGCGCCTTTTATGATTGGAACTGGGAAAAGATGAGCTTTTTGAAAGAGCAGGCGGCCAATCTGACGGGGAAGACGGCCTTGCGAATCGGTAGTGACCTGGTGGCTTATCTGCTGGAGCCAGGTGATAAGGATCATGAGCAGCTGAAAAACGAGGTATCGGATTATTTCTTCAGTCTGGACAATTGGATGGACGATACGGAAGCAATTGTTGTTTTTGCCGCGGCGATTCAGTTGATGAAGTTTGATATTGCCTACTTTTGGCTGAGTGAACTGCTAGACAAGTATCAACAGATCGATAATTTTTCTAGAGACCAGCAGGAAGCGGTAGGCAAGGCCTGTGTCAGCTTCTGTCAGCGCTGCAGGAAAGAAGGCATTGCCAAGGCGGCCAAGCCGGCCATAGAAGTTCTAGGACAGCTGTCTCCTTGCCTGGAGTTTGTAGCCTACCGCTTGCTTGGCAAGTATTACGCGGGGCTTTTTTCAGGGCAAGATGAGGAGGCGGAAAGAATCAAGGGGATACTCAGAGAATCTGGACTGGAAAGATTTGTCGATCATTTTCTCTTGTGAAGATTTGCAGATCTGCAAATGCTGATTCATATCTGCAATTTTGCTCTCTAGCTGGAAAAAGCGATGTAGAATAGCCATGTAAACGGATTATGAGTCATGAAAGGGACGATTTAAATGACTAAAACAGAGCATTACATGTGGCTGGCTCCAGCAGCGGCTTGGGTGATTGGCGCCTGCCTTTTGCTGGGCCTTGTAATTGACCGGGTGGTAGGCCTGTATTTCGGCTTGACCTGGTACTGGACTTCGGCTGTTGTTGCTTTGGCGGTCAGTCTGGTTCTGGCCAGCTACCGCTGGCGGGGGAAGGCAGTCTTTAACTATTGGCTGGCCGGCATCCTCTTGGCCGTCAGCCTAATCAGCTGCGTGATGGCCTGGGTTGGGTAAAAACGAAGGTGACAGAGATGAAATTCTTAAAGATTTTAGTCAAAGTGGTTGATGTAATCTTACTATGCTTTTTGACTGTGGTAGTTTGCTCAAATCTAAAGGACTACATCAATGCCCTAAGAACGATCAAAGGGACTGATTTAAAGGTAACAGTTTTTGGCCATGTGATTTTAATTTTGGTCTTACTGACAGAATTAGCCTTAGCAGTATTTAGCCAAAAAATTCCCCGTAAGCCGTTCTTGATTATTGGCCTAGTTTGCATCGCCTTGACGTTGATAGGACTGATTACGCCAATCGCTTTTGGTCCGGGCAATTTACCACTTAACTTCTTGGCCTTAGTGTTATTGGCTGTTAGCCGCTTTTTGCAAGAAAACATAGCTCAGAAGAGAACGTTGTGAAGAGCAAAAGTTATTAAACTTAGCAAGAACCACGCGTTAACATACGCAAGTTTGGTAGGCGGATTTTTTAACAAAAGCAAAAAATGACGGCTGCCGCAAGAATCACTGCTCCAAAATTGAAATTGAACTTATAATATAAGTGAATAGTTTTCTGGAAATAGGAGCGTGATTATGATGAAAAACTTTGCAACTAAGCCAGCCGTTAAAACTGTCTTCTTGCTGGCCGGTATCTGTTTGGCCTTGTTTATGGCGGTTCAGTGGATCTTTGCCTTGGGCGACCCAGGTCCAGTTTCATGGACAATCGCTGGCATGATCGCGATCACCCTGCTGACCCTATTTCTGGGTCTCACGCCCTTGACCAAGCTCAGCCCGGCAGTAGGCTACGTAACTGCTGCAGCATTAGCGGTTATCGTCTTGATTTTTGTCTTCAATATTCATGAATACATCTCAATCGGCATTTTGTACCTAATCTACGCGGCCCTGGCCTGTGGCCTTTTACGGGCTAAAAAATAATAGATAGACAGAAAAATGGCTTCCGGGATTTTCTCCCAGAAGCCATTTTCATTATGCTGATTTGATTAAGCGAAGATTTCTTCAACTTCAACTACTACGGCAGCAGCAGTTTCCGGCTTGCCAACCTTAGCAGCGTATTCCTTGGCGAAGTCGTCGCCTTCGTGGATAGTCACGCTGCCGACCACGCGCACGTTAGTGTGGCTTGGCACGTCAGCAACTACGACAGCAACCTTGCTGCCGTTCTTGATGTTTTCCCACAAGTGTGAGAAGGTAACTTCACTCCAAACCAGGTGCTTGTCGTCCAAGGCAGTTACAGAACCCTTAGGACCAACTTGTGGGTTGCCGTCCTTGTCAACGGAAGCAACGAATGCCAAAGCGTCGTTAAAGAACTTTTGTTGGTCAGCAGTCAAAGTAGTAGCGTCTAATTTCTTCATAATGGTAATTTCCCTTCTTTTTACTTAAGTAGCAATTTTTTCTCTTGATACTTAGTATTATAGGACCTCCCCAGGCAAAAGAAATTGATCTAGGTCAATTTTATAACTTTTTTACTAAAATTTTTTTGCAACTTTTATGGCAGTAAAAAAGCCCCCAGATTCAAAAGAAGAATGGCAATAACAAAGAGCAGCCAGTCCTTACCAGTCAGCGGCACTTCAACGATCACAGACCGCGGGGCGCCTTCCCGGTAGCCATGGGACTCCATCCCCTGTGCCAGGTTGTCGGCACTGTTTAAAGCCACTAAAATCGCCTTAAAGTAGAGGACCGGAGACCAAAAGGAAAGATAGACTCCCCGCATCATCCCTGCCACCCGGATCTGCTTGACCGCGGCCTGCATGCGGGGAATGATGTTCAAAGCCGCCAAGGTCCCGTAGGCAAACTTGCTTGGCAAGTGCAGGTTCTGTTCCAGCGACCGGGCCATCTCTTCTGCCGTGGTTGAAATGGTCAGGCAAGCCGTGGTAAAGGTATACACGAGAACCCGGCTGGAAATGTCCAAAGCATACCAGAGGTCGCGGTGGTCACTGAAGATGTAGCCAGAAGAAAAGACGGTAATTGCCGCCAGGCCCGCCGCCAAAAGCATCCCGCCCAGGGCCTTGGGCTTGATCCGCCGGTACAAGAGGTAGGCAAAAGCCAGGACAATAACGATGATATTGCTGATGAGGCTGACCCTAAAAGATAACTCCAGTGAAATGAGCAAGGTCAGCAAGAACTTCAAGCTGGGATTCATTTTGCTTTTAGTCATTTTCTCCTCCCCCTAGTCTTCTACAAAAGCCAGTTTTTTGTCAGCCAGGCGCAGGTGATAGTCGCACCAATCGCTGATTCCATAGAACTGGTGGCTGATCAGCAGAATCGTCTGCTTGCTCTTTTCCTGGCACTCTTGCAAAAGCTTCACGACTTGCTCAATCGACTTTTGGTCCAGGCCGCTCAAGGGCTCATCGATCAAAAGCACTTCCTGGCCCGACAGAAGCATCAAGAGGATCTGCAGCTTCTTTTTCTGCCCGCCCGACAAGGAGTAGACTACCTGGTCTAAGTGGTCGGCCAAACCCAGGTCAGCCAGGGCCTGGTCTAAAACTTCAGGTGTGAAGTAAGGCGAAGCGTGCTTTTTGCTCAAATCCAGCTCCTCTTTGACAGTAATCGCCATGAACTGGTCACTTGCATTTTGAAAAATCTGCGCCACATGCTGGAAGTAGGTCCGCTCCTTGAGCTTGGCCACTTCCTTGCCCTCCCAGGTTAAGGAGCCCTGGTAGTCCAGCAGCTTGGTCATGGCCTTAAACAGGGAGCTCTTCCCGCTGCCGTTTGGCCCTGTGATCAAGGTCACCTTCCCCTTGGGGATGGCTAATTCCTTTTGCTCAATTAAAGGCCGGCCCTGCTTGATGGTGAAATTTTTCATGACAAAAGCCGCTGGCTCGTTCTCTGGCAGGGGAAAGTGCAGGCCGATTGGCTCAGTAGCCAGGAGAAGGGCTTGTTCATCCTGGCTCAAGAGTTCCACCTGCCCGCCTTCAAAGCGGTAGACCCCGTCCACCTTGCCCTGGTAGTCGTCAAAAAGGTGGTCGGTAATGATGATGGTCTTGCCCTGTTCTTTCAGCTTGGCTAAGCGGCCGATCAAGAAGCGGCGGGCTGCTGGGTCCACGCTGGCAAAAGGCTCATCCAGCAAAAAGAGATCCACGTCCATGGCGACCAGGACAGCTAAGGCTACCCGCTGCTTTTCTCCGCCGGACATGGTCACGATCTTCTGGTCCAAAAGGGAATCGATTTCTGCGAACTCGCTGGCCTTTTTCAGCCGGTTTTCAAATTCTTCTTTATTTTTCCCCAGGTTTTCCATGGCAAAAATAATCTCTTCTCTGGGCGTGGCCATGGTAAACTGCTCGCCGGCTTCCTGGAACATCATGGCCTGACTCCGGCCGCCCAAGTCGACTTTTCCGCTGGTCAGCTGGCCGCCGTATTTCGGGTAGAGGCCGGCCATGATCTTCAAAAGAGTTGATTTGCCGCAGCCGGTCGGCCCGATCAAGAGGGAAAAAGTCCCCGCCGGCAGGGTCAAGGACAGGTCGCGGATAACCTCCCGGTCCCCGTAGGAAAAAGTTAAGTGGTCAATTGTCAGTTCTGCTTGCAAAATAAAAAGTCACCTCAAAAGCAGGGTGACCAGAAGTAAAGTTTCATTTTCCCTTGCCAGCATTACCTGGCCAGGTTCCATGGGTATCATCTCAGCCTTCCGGCACCCCGTTGATTCGTCTAATTGATTCTTATTTTATTATATTGGATCTGCTAAAGCCTGTCTAATTCAAACTTTGTCCAAACTGATTGAAAAAGCCGATTTATAGCACTTTTCTTAAAATAATCTTGGAAGAAGCTTTTACTGGCAATTTTTTAGCTGTATCCTAAAATTAAGGACTTTTAGAATTTAGTGGGAGCGAAAAAATGTCAGATCAACGAAGACGAATAATTACCGTGGCCTTGATGCTGTCAAACGTCATGTCCGGTTTGGACAACACAATCATCAACACGGCCTTGCCGCGGATCATTGCCGACTTGCACGGGATTGAATATACCGGCTGGCTGGTAGCCATCTTCTTATTGGGGACGGCTGTCTCTACGCCTCTGTGGAGCAAGTTGGGCGAGCGGCGGGGGAATAAACTGGCCTACCAGTTGTCAGCTGCCTGCTTTTTGCTGGGGGCGCTTCTGCAGGGCTGTGCCCAGCAGATGTCCTTCCTTTTGACCTTCCGCCTTTTGGCCGGGATTGGCAACGGGGGAATGGTGTCGCTTCCTTATATTATCTACTCTGACCTTTATCCAAATGCCCACAAGCGCTTAAAGGTGCTGGGTATGGTGTCCGCCTTCTTCACCACGGCCACCATCTTAGGGCCGCTTTTCGGGGGCTGGATCGTTGACGTCTTGTCTTGGCGCTGGGTCTTTTACATCAATATCCCCTTTGCCTTGATTTCCATCGTCTTGATCCAGATCTTTTTCCAGGAAGAGGAAAAAAAGCGGTCAGTCCACAAGGTCGACTTGGGCGGGGCTATCTGCCTGTCCTTTGGGGTGGTGGCCCTTTTGCTCGGGACCCAGCTGGTAGAATCGGCGGGAATCGCCACGGCTCTGTTGATCTTCGCGGCGGCCTTGATTTTCATCGGCCTCTTGGTCATTATTGAGCGCCGGGCGGAAGACCCGATTATCCCAGGCCGTTTGTTTAAAAATATCCCCTTGGTCGTCGACTTTACCTTGTTTGTCTTGATCTGGGCCGCCATGTCTGCTTACAGCGTCTACGCGCCGATGTGGGCGGAAGGCTTGATGGCCACGACTGCCCTGGTCGGGGGGATGACCCAGATCCCTGGGGCCTTTACCGACATGCTGGGCTCCTTGTCAGTGGAAAAAATGCGCCGGCGCTGGTCGGCCTACCAGGTCATGCTGGCCACCTGCTGGATTTTGGCGGCGGGCTACCTGATGATGGCGGCGGCTCCGCGCTACTTCCCTTACTGGGGGATTTTAATCGCCGGGATGCTGCAGGGCTGGGGCAACGGGGTCATGTTCAACCAGCTTCAGGTTAAGGTGCAAGAAGACGCGGAAAGCAAGGACGTGCCGGTCGCGACTTCCTTCTCTTACTTGATCCGGATGCTGGCCATGGCTGTTTCCTCCAGCGTCTTCGGGGTCATTTTGAATGAGCACCTGGCTAAAGGGGTCAAGGCTAGCGGGGGCAAGATCACTTTGTCCATGCTCAACCACCTGTCAGACGCCAAGACCCGGGTCAATCTGCCTAAGCAGGACTTGGGCCAGATGGAGAACATCCTCTACGGGGCTATTCACGCGATTTTCTGGGCCGCCTTTATCCTGGTCTTCTTGTCTTTGCTTATCGCCATCTGGGCCCGCTGGCGGGAGAAAAAAATGGCCAAGTTACGGTGATTTTTTAGAAAGGAGAGAGCCGATGACTGAAATTGCCAAGCTGCGGAAAAAATTGCTGGAGGCAGGGGATGCCGCCCTGCCGCTGAACAAAGGAAAAGGTCAGACCGCTGATTGTCAGTTTGTTTTACTAGGCGACAAAGCTGAAGGCTGGAAGACTGACTCTTTGACTGCCTTGCTGCTGCTCGCGGGGACTGGCCGCTTCCGGGCTGGCCAGCAAAAGTGGCAGGTCAAGCCCGGTGATTGGTTTCTCCTGGCAGCTGGCCAATCTTGCCAGGCCAGTTTAAAAGAGGGGCTCTTGGTCCAGCTTGTCTTGCCAAAAGCTTTTGCCATGCAGGACTTGAAAAAGGAGCTCATGCTGGGAGAAGCTGAAGAAGTAGGGACTCACGGCCGGGTGGTGGTTGACGGGCCAGCTGGGGAGGCTTTCCTGGCGGCCTTGACTGAGTACCAGACCAGCGATTCTTTATCTTCAGTCTTGCTTAAAAGCCAGCTGCTGACTGCCTTGGCCCTGGCCCAGCGAGCACTAAATGAAGCGGGCAGCTTGAGTGAGCGGGAGATCCGCCGCTATATTAGTGAAAACTACGTCTCGACCAGCTTGAAGGCGGCCGCGGATTACTACCAGCTCAGTCCCAACTATTTTTCCGACCTGGTCAAAAAGAAGACCGGGCAGAGTTTTATTGAGCTGGTTGACGAGCAGAAGATGGAGGCGGCCGTCCGCCTTTTGGCCCGGCCAGACCTGTCGATCAAGCAGATCATCGGCCTGGTTGGCTACCGGGGCAAGTCCTTCTTTTATGAAAAATTCGGCAAGTACTATGGGATGTCACCGGCGGCCAAGCGCAAGGAGCTCTTCCGCCAGCAGGGCATCAATTTATAAAGAGAGAAAACCGCTGAACTGTAAGTTCAGCGGTTTTTGCATGAAAAGAAATAGAAATTTTCAAATATGAAAAGTAAGGATGCAGGAACAGTTTGAGTGTTAGAATATTAGACAATTATTAACTAAATATGAGGAGGAGAAAGAATGATTGAAATCAACCAGCTTTCTTTTGATTATCGGACTTTTAGCAAGGAACCGGGATTAAAGGGAGCTCTGCAGGATATCTTCCACCGGAAATACCAGCTGGTGCCTGCCTTGAAAGATCTGAATTTGACTATAAAAGATGGTGAAATTATTGGCTTGATTGGACCAAATGGAGCAGGGAAGACGACATTGACCAAACTGCTGACGGGGATTATTCAGCCAAGCAGTGGCAGCGTGAAAGTAGCTGGGCTTATTCCAGGAAGTCGTCAAAAGAAGCTGTTGCGGCAAATTGGGGTCATGTTTGGGCAAAAGTCGCAGCTGTCTTGGAACTTGCCTGCTGTTGACACTTTGAATATGCTGGCGGCCATTTATCAATTAAAGCCAGACCGTTATCAAGCCAGATTGCGGGAGTTGAGCGATTTACTGGATATTGGCGAGATCGTAAAAACGCCGGTCCGCAAATTGTCTTTGGGCCAGCGGATCCGCTGTGAACTTGCTTGTTCCTTGATCCATGAACCAAGCTACCTGTTTCTGGATGAACCAACCATTGGCCTGGACCTATTAACGCAGGAAAAAATCTACAATTTTTTAAAAACTGAAAACAGACTGCATCAGACGACGATTATTTTAACTTCGCACAATGTCCGTGATATTGAGGCCTTAGCCCAGCGTTTGCTGATTTTGAGCAAAGGAGAGTTGATTTTTAATGACAGCTTGAATAAGTTGCCTCTTCAGATCGATCAATCCGATAGCTATTGCTTGAAGTATTGGATCAATGACCAGACTGACGTGCGGGAAGAAATCATTCATGATCCTCAGCAGCTTTTTGTGAAGATGGAAAAATTCCAGCCGGAACAGATCATTTCTTTAAGCAAAAGTGGAATATCAGCCGAAGAGGTCATCTTGAAAATATATCAAAGAGAGAAACAATGAAAAGATATCTGCCTGTTTATTATCTTGGCTTGAAGAACAGTTTGATCTACCGGGCTAATATGATCATGAAGCTGGTCCTGCAATTGGCGAGTCTGCTGGTTACAGTTTTAATGTGGAAGTTTATCTTGGCAGAGTCCGGCAACTTTCAGCAAATGGCCCGTTATCTGCTGGCAACCAATTTGATTAGTTTAATTTTTACAACCGGGCCGGTTTTTCAATTCGCGGACATGGTCGAATCTGGGAATCTTTCCCTCTATTTAACGAGACCTTTATCCTTGTACTGGTACCTGTTCAATTACAATTTAGGCCTGCAGACGCCACTATTGCTGTTGTATTTTATCTTGCTTCTGTTCTTGGTAAAAAGCGCTGGACCAGTGTTTTTGCTCTTGATCTACCTTCTTTTGAGCAGTCTGATGTTTTTCAGTTTGATGATGGTCCTGGCTATGCTCAGCTTTTGGTTGATCAATATGTGGCCGCTTAGAAGCGGAATTAACGCAGTTTACCTCTTGCTAGGAGGATTATATTTTCCTTTGAATTTATTGGGCCCGGTTTACCAGTATTTGAAATACAACCCTTTTTCCTTGGTGACGGATTTTCCAGCGCGCTTGTTGACGGGAACAATAAGCCAGCGCGATTTTTTCGCAAATTGCCTAGCCGTTTGCTGCTGGCTGCTTCTTAGCGTGCTGCTAGGAAAAGCGTTGTTCAAAAAAGGCATTAAAACTTTTGAGGGGGCAGGAGCATGAGAAAGGTCAAGGCTATTTGGCGGCAAAGCTTAGCTGAGTTTATGATCTACCGTGGTACTAGCATTATTACTTTTCTTTTGGCAACTGTCTTTCTGTTGATTGAGCTGCTTGCGGGGCAAGTTTATTTTAGTCAGCGTGAGAACTTGGCTGGCTGGACAGCGAACCGCTACTACGTCATGATCAGTTTCATGAATAGCGCGACCTATCTTTACAATTTGTTTTTCATTTTAGGCCATGAAGGACTGGGTGAAGACATCCTTGAAGGTAATCTCGACTATCTGTTGGTTAGGCCCAGTTCGAGTTACTGGCTGGCAGTTGGCAGAAGTTTGGATATTCCAAGTTTTTTCAACTTGCTGCTTTCGCTTGGATTACTGGCTTATTACCTTACTCATGAAGGGGCAAGTTTTGGCCAGATCATGCTGATCAATTGCATGATCGTTTTACCCGCAGCCTTGATTTTCATTTTGAACCAATTGTGCTTAACTTTGCTTTTTTGGTTTGAGGGCTTAACGGCCTTGGGGGGTATTGTAGAGGACCTGGTCAGTTTGGCCGGACGGCCAAAACAGATTTTCCCCCGAGTTATTCAGCAGTTTTTTACATGGATCATTCCACTTTTGCTAGTCAGCAATTTGCCAGTGGACTGGCTGCTAGGACGGGGAAAAATCCTGCTCTTGTATCTGCTCGTTTTTTTGCCCATCCTTTACTGGCTCTCGGTTAAGTTTTGGCAGCGGGGGCTGAGGCGTTATTCATCGGCTAATTGAGAAATGATTATCTAGAAAGGAGGTGTTGCGATATGGGACGTACTAGAACTGAATTAACGAAAGGCGGACCATTTCTTGTGGAAGGCTTAAATGATGAAGAATTAAACTTCTTCAACGCTTTAATGAGCAGTCCGAAAGAATTATCTGACCAATTAAACAATGTTAAAACAGAAGTAGTTAAGTAGAGTAGAAAAGATCACGGCTAATGGCATCTTTTAGGAAAGCCAATATTGCGTGATCTTTTATTTTATGGAGGGAAAGATTTGCAAATTGAGAGAGAAGTGCCAGATACTGATGCACACACTAATTGGCTTGAGTTAATCAATCGACTGCATTTAACTGCTGACTATAGAATGTGGGTTTCTGCTAATCTAGCCTTGCAAACCGTTCAGTGTATTTTAAGGGACTCAAAAAAGAAACAAGTTTCCGTTGGAATGGGCAAAGGGATGAGTCATATGCCCGTATTAGGAGCTGAATTCGAGAGTATAGAGCATTTGTTTTATAACTCGCAGATACATTCGGCTAAGCAACGAGTGCTTGTGTCGCAGATTATGGAACAAGATCTTGATTTTTTGGATGATCCAGCTTTAAATCAGCTTTCAAAAAGCACAAAGCTGACAGTAGATTCTTTTGTCGATATCGAAAGCTCAAAAGAAGTCTATTATCCATCCTTTTTAAGCGACGTTAATTTCATAGACGATGGTGTTTCGATAAACAATCATGCCTACCAGTATGCTTCTGATAGTGGTTATGCAAGTGGATCAACTGTAAATGAAGCTTTGCTTCATTCCATTAACGAATTGATTGAAAGAGACAGTATTTCAAGGTTCATCATCAAGTATGGCTTAGGTCTTAAGGAAAACTCGGTAACTGCATTTAAGATAATTCCTAAATCCTTGCCTAAAGATTTGTATAAAATCTATCTAGGACTAAAAGATACGGCAGATACAGAAGTAATACTGGTAAAAGTAATTAATAGCTATCAAATACCGACCTATTTTACCGCTGTTCTATCTCAAGGTAGCGATATTCTCCCAATTTACGGTTCAGGGAGCTCAGTAGATGAGCGATACGCTATAATGAGATCGCTCACGGAGGCATACCAATTAGTATCCGTAAAAAAAGAAAGCGAAAGTCAACAATTACGGAAACGTTTGAACTTGATATGGTCTGAAATCTCTCCTATGAAGAAGATGCTGTCTCTAACTTTTACAAAAAAGTTGGCTAGCGTGAGATATCGTCAATATGATATATATGCAAAAGAAGTTGACCAGATGATCAGCTATGAGAGGGAGAGGCTTAAACAAGAAGGCAGGAAAATTTATTATCGAGTGGTGAAAGAAGATCCGGGCTTTGTACTCGTTCAGTCGTTAATACCTCATTTTGAACGCTTCAATCTGGTTTTTGAAGGTCAAATTGTAACGCCTAGGCTGAGTAGCAACGGCTATCAGTAAACGCTACCCCAATAATCCAATAGTTCACTTACCAAATTGCTTAAGCCAATTTCAGTTAGAGATTTTAAATAAGCATTGATTTCCCGGTCATCGCCGCTTTCCCGGTAAGCCAGCAATTTTTTTAAAAAAACGATTCTGATTTTAAAAGCGGCCATTTGCTGTGGCAAATCAATTGTCAGAAGCTGATTCAAAACGTGGCTTGCGACAGAGTTTTGTTTTTGTTGGATCAAGCTGAAAACAATATTGGTCAGAGCCGTCCAGGCATTCAAATACAGTTCATAGTCTACCTGTTCTAAGTGGTTGAGTTGGTGGATGATTTTACTGCTGTATGAAATGAGTAGGTCAGAGTCAAGCAAATAAACAGAATTCTCAAGAAAACGTAGGCTTTTGAAATCTAAGTACTCGCTATCAAGCAGTAAATCTTTAAAAATCTCTAGGTCAGCTTCTGTTAAACAATTTATTTTAGTCAAAGTAAAATAGCTGTTGGCCGCGGCGACTGCCTTTCCTAAAATATCTGGATCTTTTGTTTGATGAAAGCTGCTGATTTGCCGTAAAAAGATCTGATGAAGCCTCCGGCTGTCTTTTTGCTGGATGAGCAATTGCAGCTCATCATAGTAGGAGTTGTCTAGATATCCTTGGACTTCCGTATACGCAAAAAACTCCCGGGGGGTGACTCCCACCCGGTCTAATAAGGCTAAAAACTTTTTGAGCCGAATATCGTCGACATCATTTTCCCAGCGTGACAAGGCAGGGCTTGAAGTGATATCTTTCGCTGCTTTCTGCAGCGTCATCTTCTTATAATTCCGTAGCCTTTTAAAATATTGTCCGTACATTTTTTCTTTCATCTAATACACATTTTTGAAAAAGGTAGCAATTTAATACGTGCATTATAACAAATAGAAGACGGAAGATAAATATAACTTAAATTTAGGTAGAGCACAAAAGCTTCCAGAAAAATCTGGAAGCTTTTGTGTTGAAATTACATTTTTTCCAAGCGCTTGATCCGGTCAGCCGTTGGCGGGTGGGTGTCAAACAAGTGGCTTAAGCTGTGCCGTCTGATCGGGTCCTCGATGTACAAGGACGCGCTGGCGCTGCTGGCCGCCTGCATGGGCTGGCTGTTCTCAATCTTGGTCAAGGCGCTGATCAAACCGTGCGGGTTCCGGGTCAGCTCAACGGAACTGGCGTCAGCCAGGTATTCCCGGTTTCTGGATAAGGCCATCTGAGCCAGGCTGGCTGCCAAAGGCCCAAGGATCAGAACGAAAATAACCCCGATCACGCCGATGATCATCCCAAGCGTTCCGCCTTCCCGGTCATCGTCATCGTCTCTGTCAATGCCAAAGCCGAACCAGACCCAGTTTTGGGCAAAGTCGGCGATAAAGCTGATGGCGCTGACCAAAACCAGAGCCACCATGGACAGGCGAATGTCATAGTTGCGGATATGGGAAATCTCGTGGCCCAGAACTCCTTCCAGCTCTTCTCTGTTCATCATGTCTAAGAGACCCTGGGTGACAGCGATGGCTGACTTGTCCGGGGACAGGCCGGTCGCGAAAGCGTTGGGACTCTTGTCCGGAATCAAGTAGACCTCGGGCATGGGAATATTGGCCACTAAGGCCATGTCTTCTACGATGTGAAAAAGCTGGGGATTGTCCTCTTTATTTAAATGCTGGGCATGGTTCATGCTCATGACGACATTGACTGGATCCTGGAAGACCAGGAAAGAGTAAATCAAGGCAATGACGCCCGCGGTCAGGATGCCTGGCAGGGGCTTGTCCCACAGCAGCTGGCCTAACCCAGCGCCCACCAGGGCAAAGATCAAAACGAAAACGACCAGGACCCCGGCCGTTTTCCGCTTGTTTTGGGCAATTTGTTGATATAGCATGGCGATCCCTTAATCTTTAAAAGGATACCTTTGGTACCTTGGTTTCTTCTTCAGGGATGTCCAGGTAGTCAACCTTGGTGAAGTGGTGGATGTTGGCTACGATGTTGGATGGGAAGACCACCAGCATCTTGTTGTAGACAGCCGCGCTGGAGTTGAACAATTGCCGTGAGTAGGCAATCTTGTTTTCCGTGTTGGTCAACTCTTCCTGCAGGTTGGCGAAGTTGGTGTTGGCCTTCAGGTCCGGGTAGCTTTCAGACAAGGCGAAGATGGTCTTCAAGCTGTCAGTGATTTGGTTGGACAGCTGCATGGCCCCTTCGTGGTCGTCAGCCGGAATTTGGGTCAGCTGGTTTCTGAGTTCAACCACCTTGCTCAAAGTTTCCTTTTCGTGCTTGGCGTAGCCCTTGACGGTTTCCACTAGGTTAGGGATCAAGTCGTTCCGCCGCTTGAGCTGAACGCTGATCTGACTCCAGGCCTCTTCAGTGTTAACCTTGGCCTTTTGCAGGCCGTTGTAGGCTGAAATGTAAAAAATAACGATTAATACGACTAAAATAGCAATAATCCAGACTGCCATTTTTTGCCTCCCTTTCTAGGCCCCAGAGGGGCGTGAATTCACTTTGGCCAGATGCTTCCGGCCGTTTTAATAGATTATATATTAAAAGCTAACTGAGCACTAGTTTTTAAACAAAAAACGCCTCCTAAGGAGACGCTTGAGAGATTTGAAATGTTGCTACAGGTTCAGCTTGACGATGACCCAGCCGATGAGGGAGAGGATGATCAAGCCGGCGATCTGGTAGCCCAGCCACTTCGGGAAGAACTTCTTCTTGGCATCCTTGGAAGCGTGGGCGTAGAAGGTCCGCATAACCAGCATGTTGGCCATGGACCCGATTGGTGACCCGAAGCCACCAATGTTGGAACCTAAAGTCAAGGCTTCAGCGTACTTGGAGAACTTGCCGACCAGGATGGTGGACGGGACGTTGCTCATGACCTGGCTGGACAAGATGGCCGTCCAGTAGGTGCTCATTTCAGTGCCGACCAGGCCGTGGATCAAGGTCACGACAAAAGGAATCTGCTGGATGTCGCTGATGAAGACGAAGAACAGGGTAAAGGTCAGCAAGAGTGAGTAGTCAATGTGGAGCAGGATCTTCCAGTTGACGATCAAGGCCCAGATGATGGAAGCCAGCATTGGCATCCAGATAGGAACGAACTTGAAGACGCCGACGAAGAAGAAGGCGAAGATGACCGTGGTGATCATCGTCATTGGCCAGCTGACGTCGATTTCAACCACTTCCTGGGTTGGGATGTCCTTCTTTGGAATAAAGAAGAAGACGCAGAGAAAGACAACCATGGCCGCAATCAAGTAAGGCAGGGTCCACTTAAAGAAGGTGGCTGGCATCAAGTGGTAGTTGGAGACCACGAAGATGTTGTGGGGGTTGCCCCATGGGGTGAAGGCCGCCCCGATGTTGGCCCCCATCCCGATCAAGGTGGCTGGCAGGATTTCCGGCAACTTGTACTTCTTGGCGATGTTCAAGTACAGGGGAATCATAGTCAAGCAGGTGATGTCGTTGCCCAGGAACATGCCCGAGAAGACGGACAAGAGAGTAAAAAGGAGGATCAGTTTCCGGGTGGAGTCAGCGATCGCCGTCAGTTTATAGGCAATAATATCCAAGACGTGCAGGTAGCTGTAGACCTGGATCAAGACCAGCATGGTCGTGACAGACTCAATCGTGTGCCAGTTCATGTCGGCGCTGCGCGGCCGGGCAAAGAAGAGACTGACGATGGTGATCACGATGGTGATCTGCAGAATTCGGTCGCTAAAAATTTTCTTTAAGACGGTCAAAAAATTATTTGAACTTTTGCTTTTGGCGGCTTCCATATAAATTCCTCTACTCAGAATCATGCTTACAAAATTTACGTAAAGTTAACGAAAAGCGAAAACGGACTTTACTTTCGTGTAGTTCCATTGTCAACCATTTTTCGCTAAATCTCAATAGTTCAAAATTAACGAACAGATGTTATTGAAAGGATGTTGGCAAAACGCACTAGACCAAAAATCCGGCTTTTTTAGCTGCTTGAAAAAACAGAAAAGTTTTTGGAAAGCGATTTATTTACTGGTAATAAGGGATTTATGCCGGATGACAAAAAATGGACTTTGCTGCCTTTTTTAAGCGATTAAAACGTGTCGACTTTTTACAAGGCCACAAAAAAGTCAAAAGCGTGCTTTTGGTTTCTAAAATAATGTAAGCGGTGTCGAAAGCGAAAAAGAGAAGCAGTGAGCTGCTAAAAATCCGCCTTAGACGTTTTTGTTAAATCCATTTAACATTTCTGACTGAAGACAGCTCCGCAGTTTTTTGCCGAAAAAGGGCCTGGGGGGCAAAGAAATGCCGAAAAGGCTTGCCTAACATAGGGGAAGAGGGGTATAATTACTACTGATTTTCGAAAATCGATGAAAGGATGAAGAGACATGTCAAGAAATATCCACACGGGTATCAACCCACACCGTCGTCCACGTAACGCTTCTAACGCTAAGGAACGCGTTGCCCACGCAGCTGCAGTTGTAAACTACTTGAACCAAGCTGCTAAGGACGAAAACAAGTAATTTGTTTTTGAACAGACAATAAAGGCCCCGGCTTCGTGCTGGGGTCTTTTTTTCGCCCGCTTTTTGCCTTATGATAGGAAAAGCTAAGAGACAAGTAAGAAAAGAGGAGGTAATAATGAAGTTTCAGTGCAGCAGCTGCGGTTTAAGACTGGAATCCCTGCATTTCAAGCTGCCCGGCCTGGTCAACGACCGCCTGGCCAGCCTGTGTGACATCTGTCGGCAGCGGGGGCTGGACCCGGCAGCTTACCCCAATCCCGTGGTCAAGCTGTTCGCGGCCAACCTCCTCTATGCCTTTGTGGGCAAGGATGGGGAAGCTGCTGATGACTTTACCCTGCCGGATTTAAAAATCCGCCGGTCCTACGAGGCCCTCATGCAGGACTATGACGGCAATGTCCTGGCCAAGCAGCAGCTCTCCAGAGCAGACTTCAACCAGGCCGTGATCAAGGCAGAGGATGATCCCAGCTTCTTTTTGCCAGGGGCAATGCCTTTTGCCGAAAAACTCCAGGCTTTAGGCCTCAGCGTTGACTTCCAGTTAAACGAGGTTGACTACATCGACCGGGAGCGGATCCGGGCAAAGTACAAGTACCGCTGCCAGTATTGCGGCCGGCGGGGGCGGAGCGTGGACCATAAGGACCCTGTTTCTGTTTCACACGATAACAGCCTGGACAATCTGACCCTGTCTTGCAGCGAGTGCAACCGGATCAAGTCCAACATGCCCTATGACCTTTTCGTTAAGCTGAACGAAGAATTGCAGCCTTTAAACAAGAAGCTGGTTAAGTACGAGAATGCCCTAGACCCTTTGGAAAAAGAATTCCAGGACCGGCGGAATCTGCTGGCGGCCAAGGTGCATTTAAAGGGCGTGGTGAATGACCCGGAACTGGCCGCCATTCGCAAGCAAAACAAGCGCCTGCGGGATGCTATCGACAGCTTGGAGAGCGACTATGACGCGGCTCGCCACTTGCGCGAGGACCACTTCAAGTTGGGCTGGAAGCTCTATTTGGCTCAGCAGGACAAGGAAATCATCTAGTTTGGATAACTTAAGCCTTATGAAGAGAGCACTAAAAGTTAGACCGGAAAGCTTTTTGCAGAAAAAATCTCCAGAATGTACAGGCTTACAAAATTTACAAAAGCGCTACAGAACAACCCGCAGCGCTTTTTCGTTTTGTAATCAGACCGATACATTCTTGTAACAATTGAAAGTTATACTATAGATTGTTAGCAAACAAACCACATGTTAAAGGAGAAAAGAAGTTTCATGAAGAAAAAGAATCTGTTGATGACTGCTTTGGCAACGCTGAGTGCTTCCGGCGCCCTTTTGACCACGGGTGCCAACGCTTTGGCTGACAGCTACACTGTTGTTAAGAACGACACCCTGTGGGGCTTGTCAAAGAAGTACGGCGTTTCAGTAAGCGACTTGAAGAAGGCTAACGGCGTTTCCGGCCACTTGATCTACGTGGGCCAGAAGCTGCAGATCCCAGCCAAGTCAACTAAGGCGGTCAAGGCTGCCAAGACTAGCACGTCTGCTGCAACTAGCGTAAACACTACTGCAACTACCCACACGGTTGTAAAGGGCGACACTTTGTGGAGCCTGGCTAAGAA
>NZ_JBJEES010000137.1:0-46145 GCF_051873315.1 Lactobacillus sp. | reverse complement strand
CTGCAACTACCCACACGGTTGTAAAGGGCGACACTTTGTGGAGCCTGGCTAAGAAGTACGGCGTTTCCGTGAGTGCCTTGATGAAGGCCAACAACTTATCAAGCAGCACCATCTTGATCGGCCAAAGCTTGAATTTGCGGGCCGGCATGACTACTTACGGGGTGGGCGGCGTAACTACTGGCTCAAGCTCAACTGCTGCAAGCACTAATACTGCATCAACCAGCACGACTGCTTCCAGCCAGGCGCCAAAGGCCAAGAAGACTACTACTAAGACGAAGAGCACCACTACTAACACCAGCACTAGTGCCAAGGCTCAAAGCCAGTCAACTGCTTCTAACACCAGTGCGGCCACCACGACCAACACTAATACTGCAGCAAGCACTGCTTCAAGTACCACTTCAAGCACTAACACGGCAGCAACTACCAACACCGCGTCAAGCACTAACACGACGGCTTCAAATACCAATACTGCAGCAAGCAGCAGTCAAGCAGTCAGCCAGGCACCAACTGGTTCAACTTCTAGCTCAACTTCAACCGCATCAGCCAGTGCCAGCGCGATTACTTCATACGCTTTGACTTTCCTGGGCGTGCCTTACGTTTGGGGCGGGACCACGCCAAGTGGCTTTGACTGCTCTGGCTTGGTACAATACGTTTACAGCCACTTCGGCATCAACCTGGGCCGGACTACTTACACCCAGCAATACGCCGGCACCAAGATCAGCGTAGCCAGCGCCCAAGCTGGCGACCTCTACTTCTGGGGTTCATACGGTTCAGCCTACCACGTAGCCATCGCCTTGGGCGGCGGCCAATACGTCATGGCTCCAGCCCCTGGCCAAAACGTGATGGTCGGCAGCGTGTCCTCCTACACGCCAAGCTTTGCCGTTCGCGTTTTAGGCTAAAATACTCATCGATAGCAAACAGTTCTCAAGCAGCGTCAGCCAGCCGGCTGGCGTTGTTTTGTTTTCTGGGCCACAAGCAAGGGTGTACTATTTTATTTATAATTGTCAGCTTTTTAATTTTGCTTTTATTATAATATCTACTGAAACTTTTGAATAAAAGCCGCTATAACGGGATTTAGACAGATAATAAAATAATTGTTCGGAAAACGCTGTTAAAATTACTTTTATAACTAGATAGCGTTGCAGCTATAATTTAATAAGCTATCAGCTCAAAAAACTTTTTTTCAAGCAAATATGGGCTATAATCTAAAGGTAAAAAGGACAAATTAAGGTAGGCAACTTTTAGATTAAAGGGGATCGCGGGAAAATGACAAATACGGCTCTGCTTTACGCGCTGGGGGAATTCTTCTGCATGGCAATCATGCTGATCTTGACCGGCGCTTTAAAGCCAATTACGAACTATGGCAAAAGAGAAAAGTGGCTGGCGGTATCGCTGGTCAGTGAAACCCTTTATTTTTTAGGCGACGCCCTGGACAAGCTGCAAACGGGCGGGGTTCTGCCAGCCAGCCAGGCAGGTCTGCTTTTTACCGGGACGTATAAGCTGTGGATGCTGGACTTCGTCAGTCTGGCAGTCTTTTTCTACATCGATCAATGTGGGGAATTCAGCCTGGCCGACAGCCGGTCCAAGCGGATGCTGGTCTGCTCAGTTGCCCTGCTTAATGGGATCTTTGAACTGTTCGTTCTCTTGATCAACCCTGGCTGGCTCTTAACGGCCCAGCTTCAGCCAACCCTCCTTTACAACCTCCTGCTTTTGCTGGTTCCCCTCCTGTATTCTTTGGCCGCGATTGGTCTGGCCATCAATGGGATCCGGCAGAGCCCTTCCAAAAATATCCGGCAATTTTACCTGACCACGGCCAGCTGGCCGATGCTCCTGGTCATCTTCGGTGGCCTGGACATCTACGTTGATACCTTTCCATTTTACGCCTACGTGGCCACGGCTTGCCTCTTGTTCTTGGCGGTTTACCAGTTTAGAACTCTGGTTGACACCGTGTCTTTGGGCAGCTTGAGCAACATCAAGGGCCGGGAAAAGCTGAGAACCCACCTAAGAAGCATTCAAAGACGGGGAAGCAGCCGTGAATACTACCTGCTTTTAATCGATATGAACGGCCTCAGGTCGATCAATGACATCTATGGCCGGTCAGAAGGCGACCGGGTCTTGTTTGTGGTCAGCCAGGCGGTTGAGCAGCTGGCTGAGAAGATGCACGGCTTCAGCTGCCACTATGGCGGGGATGAATTTTTAGCCGTGGTGAAGCTGGCTGATGACGCCGCGGTCAAAAGCTTTTTTGACGACATGCAGGAAGAGGTCAAGCATCTGTCTGATGTGCATGGCCTGTCTGTTTCGCCCCAGCTGGTGACTTCTGCTGTCCGCTTGGACATGGCTGACGGGGATCTGGCGGCGCAATTGCGGATCGCGGAAGAAAAGGTCTACCACCAAAAGCGGGACCTGGATGGGGAAATCCGGGAAAACAACTTCTTCGTCGACAAGGTGACTGGCCTGCCTAACACCAACTACTTCCACAGTTTTGCCTGCTCCTATCTTAAGTCTTGCCTGGAAAAAGGGGACACACCTGCTGTTGTTTTGATCAACGTCAGCAACATGCAGGCCTACAACAACCGTTATGGCTTTGAGAAGGGCGACCAGCTTCTCTTGCAGATTGCCCAAATTCTGCAGAAGTTTTTTAAGGATGGAGTATTGGTCCGCTTCGCGGAAGACAACTTCCTCTTGGCCACGGACGCGCCCGACCTGGTAAAGAGCCTGGAAGAGGCGGCAGATGAGGTTAACAAGGAGACAGACGCCAGCATCCGGGCCGGGGTCTACCACTATAAAGACGTCAGCGAGGGTTTGATGACGGCGGTCGACAAGGCCAAGCGGGCTTTGCGCTACCTCAACAACAACCGGGCTGTTGTCTGCCAGGTCTACAACAGGGAAGTCCGGGAAGAATTTGAAAGACGGGGCTATGTCCTGGAGAACTTCCAAAAAGCCTTGGACGAGGGCTGGATCCGGCCTTACTTCCAGCTGGAGAGCCGCAGCTTGACCGGGCGGATCTGCGGGGCAGAAGCCCTGGCCCGCTGGGTTGACCCCAAGTACGGGGTTTTGGGACCGAATTTCTTTATTGAGGTTCTGGAAGAGGCCCACCTGGTGCACAAGCTGGACTTATCCATCATCCGCCAAGTCTGCGCTATGCTGGCCAGAAGAAGAGAGGAAAAGAAGCCTTTGGTGCCGATCTCGGTCAACCTCTCCCGGGTGGACTTCCAGGTCTGCGACATTTTTGCCGAGATTGAAAAAATCCGCCAGCAATTTAAGCTGCCATCCAGTCTGCTGAAAATCGAAATCCTGGAATCGACCGTGACCAGCAAACCGCAGGAATTGCGGCAGGCTATCGCTAATTTTCATAAGAGCGGTTATGAGGTCTGGATGGACGACTTCGGCAGCGGCTATTCCAACTTCAATAATTTGGATGAATATGATTTTGACCTTTTGAAGATCGATATGGTCTTTTTGCGGGACTTTAACAGCCGGTCCAAGGTCAAGACCTTGCTGGCCATTGTGGTTGACATGGCTAAAAAGCTGGGGATGCACACCCTTTGTGAAGGGGTGGAAACCCAGGAGCAGTCGGATTTCTTGCGGGAAATTGGCTGCGAGCGCCAGCAGGGCTACTTGTTCTCCAAGCCGATTCCGGAAGAAGAATTTTTGGCAAAGCTGGAGGCCGGCCAACTGGAGGATCCTTGCAGCAACCACTACTATGACCAGATCAGCCAGGTTAATGTGCTGTTTGACCCGATGATTGATCAGACCGGCCAGTCAGCTGTCGGCATCAAGTTGCCGATCTGCATCCTGGAGCGCGGCACTGACCAGAAGGTGCGGGCCAGCTTCATGAATGAGAGCTGCCGGCGGGCCTTGGGCCGCTATGGTGAACCGTCTGAAGGCGCCATTGAGCAACTCAGTCAGGATTATCCATTCAAGCAGACGCTTTTGGAACTGATGGATGAGAGCCTTAAAGAAAAAGAGCAAGTAGGCCGCGTCTATAACTTCAAGGGCAAGCAGTACTTGTTGGAGGTCCGCTACCTGGCCCACGACCAAAAGAGTCAGCGCGACGCCTTCGTCTACACCTTTGAAGGCTTGGCCAAGTAAGATAGAAAGAAGATAAGCAAAAGGCTTCCGCGGTAAGCGGAAGCCTTTTCTTGTATTTGTGATTTAGTTGTTAGTGCTACGATGGGTATGATCCAGAATTATCTCCTCCACGATTAGTAAACTTTTCAGTTAAGGCAAAAGCGAAAATAACTATGATAAAAAGCATGAACAGGTCAACAATAATGGCCCATCCTGGATCACTGTCGTACTCTAGCATCATAGTCCATGATGAGGTTAAACCCAGACAACCCAGTTCATTAATGATCAGCTGCAAAAACCAGATAATCTTCTGCCAACCTTGTTTTATCGTGTCTTGTTTGCACTCAAAGAACCAAGTCCAAAGAACGGCCACTGCAATCATTACCAGCAAAAGCAGGTAGACTAAAAAGAGCGGCCAAGAAATACTTTTGGCGACCCGGTCCATGAAGCCAAAAAAGCCATTGGCTGGTCCAGACAAGCGCCACTTAGCTGAATTATCTACAATCAACCGCAAAGGCCAAGTAGCAAAATACACGTTAACGATTAATTGCAGACCAAATACAATTTTTCTTTTCATCCTTTCCACCTCACAAAGTCCATCTTTCTCGTTAGTGTAATAGCACTACAGTGTTTTTAGTAATGAAGAAACGTGTACAAGAAACATATATCCCTATCATTCTTCAGCACTATCGCAGCAATACACTAGCACAACAAGAAAAGCTCATCATCTCACAAACCTTTCACATAGTTAATTATACTCTTAAAGTACTTTGATTTGGCATTGAAACATAAATTTAGCTATTTTTTCTTTGATTTTTATTTATTTGTTTAAAAAAGTTTTTTTTGAATTTTTTCGATGAACTTCGCAAGAATTTAAATCGCGTTATTTTCCGCAAACAGAAAAGCAGCCGTGAGGCTGCTTTTGTTTTGTGTTCGTTTAATCTATTAAATTTGCGGGCCACGGAAGTTGGCTAAGAACTTCTGGGTCTTTTCGCTTTGCGGATGGTTGAAGATTTCATCCGGGCTGCCTTGTTCAGCCACGTAACCATCGCTCATGAAGAGGACCTGGTCGGAAACTTCCTTGGCGAAGGCCATTTCGTGGGTAACCACGATCATGGTCAAACCGGTCTTGGCCAGCTTCTTCATGGTTTCCAAAACTTCTCCGACCATTTCCGGGTCAAGGGCACTAGTCGGTTCGTCGAAGAGGAGGATTTCCGGGTTCATGGAGATGGCTCTGGCAATCGCTACTCTCTGTTTCTGCCCACCAGACAATTGGCGGGGCTTAGCGTCGACGTAAGGGTCCATCCCAACGGTCTTCAGGTTCTCCAAGGCAATCTTCTTGGCTTCTTCCTTTGACCGCTTCAGAACCAGTTCCTGGCCGATCATGCAGTTTTGCAAGACGTTCTTGTTTTCAAAAAGCTCAAACTGCTGGAAAACCATGCCGACCTTGGACCGGTAGTGGGGGATGTTGAAGTTTTCATCCAGGATGTTTTGGTCATGGAAAAGAATTTTCCCGCCAGTTGGATCTTCCAGCAAGTTGATGCAGCGGAGCATGGTTGACTTACCGCCACCGGAAGGACCGATGACCGTCATAACCTCGCCCTTGTGGACTTCAAAGGAAATATCCTTCAAAACCTGGTGTTCACCGTAAGCCTTTTGCAGGTGCTGAACATTTAAAATAGTTTCATTGTCCTTGTAATCAGCCATCTTTTACTTGTCTCCTTCCTGCTTGCCGACTTGAACTTGGTTGGCCATCATATTGTAGTTTTCAGGACCTTCGATGTGCTTTTCAATCAAGTTGAAGATCCGGGTGATCGTAAAGGTCAAGAAGAGGTAGATGACCGAGATGACCAGGTAGGTTTGGAAGAACTGGAAGCTCTGGCTGGCAATCGTTGAACCAACGAAGAACAGTTCTGATACTGAAATGATGCTCAATACTGAAGTGTCCTTGATGTTGACGATAAATTCGTTGGTGATTGACGGCAGGCAGTTCCGGATGGCCTGCGGCAGGATGATGTTCCACATTCTCTGGTTGTGGGTCATCCCCAAAGCACTGGCGGCTTCAAACTGCCCCTTCGGCGTGGAGATGATCCCCCCGCGGATGACTTCGGCCAGGTAGGCCCCGGTGTTGATGGAGACGATGATCAAAGCGGCAACCGTTCTGTTCAAGTTGATGTGCCAGAACTGGGCAATCCCGTAGTAGATAACCGCGGCTTGAACCATCATTGGCGTACCGCGGAAGATTTCAACGTAGACTGACAAAAGCCACTTGCAGAAGGCTAAAAGGCCCTTCTTGAACTTGTTCTTTGGCTCTGGAATAGTCCGCACGATCCCGACCAATAAACCGATGAAGAAACCGGCAATGGTACCGATCAAGGAGATCAAGAGAGTCATCCCGATCCCTTCCAGGATCATCTGCCCGTAGTTCTTCAGCATGGAGACCAGCCAGTTTTCCTTCTTGGTGTTGGTCTGCGGCTGCTGCTGAACAGCTTCCTTCATCAGCTTGTTTCTTTCTGAAGTGGAAATGCCGGCCAAAACCTTGTTGACCTGGCTGAGCAGCTGGTCGTTGCCCTTCTTGACCCCGATGGAAACTTCAGCGTCAGAAGAGGAAACCTTGAAGCCCTTCATCTTGGACAGGTTGACCCCGGTGATGTTGGAGTCGACCATCTTGAAGGAGGTCAGTTCCGTGTCTTCAGCCACGTAACCGTCGATCGTACCTGCTTCCAGGGATTCCCGCATGGCGGCGAAGTCCTTGGAGGCTGGCTCACGCGTAGCGCCTGGCAGCTGCTTGATCAGGTCATAGTGCAGAGTCCCTTGCTGGGCGGTCAGCTTGGCCCCCTTGAAGTCAGTCAGGTACTTGGCCTTGGCGTACTTGCTCTGCTTGTTGACGATGACCACGAAGTTGGTGGTCCGGTATGGAGTGGTAAAGTTGATGGCCTTCCGTCTTTCAGCCGTCGGGCTCATCCCGGCAATGATCAAGTCGATCTTGCCACTGGTCAGGGCTGGCAAAAGCCCGTCCCACTGGGTCTTTTCCACGATGACCTTCTTGCCCAGCTTCTTGGCAATGATCTTGGCGATCTTGACGTCGTAACCATTGGCGTAGGAGCTGGTCCCGTCGATCTTGACCGCGCCGTTAGCGGACGTGGTCTGGGTCCAGTTGTATGGAGCGTAGTTGGCTTCCATCCCAATCTTCAAGGTGCCGCTGGCTTGCGCCGGCTGGCTCCAACTGACAGCTAAGACAAGCGTCAGGACCGCCGCCATTAAGGCGCTGATCCAGCTGCTGTGCTTTTTCATCTGAATAAACCTCCGATATGCTTTTTGCAAGTTATGAAATACAATAAAAAGCGGCAAAAAAGCCCCATTGCATGTACAATGAGGCTTGCTTTGTTTCTGTAAAATTCAGTATGAATACCAAAAATTATAGCGCTCCCTAGAAAACTAGGACAGTCTGCAGAATTTTCTCCTGCAGCCCAACCAACAGCGCGCACGACCACCCTGCTGATTTCGGCGATATCCCTTAGTGACAAGGCTCAGCACTGTCAGTGAGCTCCCCTTGCTTTTGTGAACGATCGCGACCTCTATTGTATTGGATAATTTTTTAACTACATTTAGGCTAAATTACTTTTAAGAAAAAGTCAAGAAAAAATTAGCTTTTTGAATTTTTGGCGATTGTCAGCGCTTTTCTTATTCACGCCCAGCCGTGATCTTCCGCCCAGTCCCGCTTCTTCATGCCAGAAACGTAGGGGTTGCCGGCCACGTAATAGCGAAGAGGCGCCTGGGCCCATTCCGGGTCAGCCTGGACGATCCCGATTCTAGGAGAAGCAATGATTTCTTTAGCCACTTTTTTCTCAGTCAAATCAATGGTGAAAGGACTGTCCGCCAAAGGGGCCAGGTCCCATTTTCTTGACTTGATACCCATGGCCTGCATTAATTTGGCTGGTCCGTTGGTCAAAAGGACCCCGTTTTTGCCGCCCCGGTTTTTGGTCATTTCGTCGATGCCCCAGACTGGCTCAATGGCCCGGATCAAGACTCCCTGGGGGTTGCCTTCCTCCTGGCAGGCCACGTCGAAAAAGACGTACTGTCGCTGGGAGTAAATATAGATGGTTCCGCCTGCCCGCCACAGGCCCTCGTTAGCCTGGCTTCTTCTTCCCCCAAAGGAGTGGGCGGCCCGGTCCTTTACCCCCAGGTAGGCTTCGGCTTCAACGATATAGCCGCCGATTTTTTCCCCGCCGGCTTGATAGTAAAAAGGGCGGCCGATCAAGTCCTGGCAGATTTCGCTGGTGGGCCGGCCGGTGAAAAAATTCCTGTAGTCCATTGCTTAATCAATCTTTCTAACTAAAATAAGAAATACAGTAAAAGCTGTAATAAAAAACATCTTTAAGAGAAAGCGTGCGCCTATGCCAACGATCAAAACTGTCCGTATCTATGCCAAAGAGCAGCCAGCCGGCTATCGGATCTTAGTCGACCGGCTCTGGCCTCGAGGGGTCAAAAAGGAAGTCGCCAATTTAGACGAGTGGGAGAAAGAGCTGGCTCCCAGCCGGGAACTGCGGAGCTGGTTCAAGCATGACCCGGACCGGTATCCGGACTTCCGTCAATATTACTTGGAAGAATTAGCGGACAATCCGGAATGGCCGGCTTTCGTGGAACATTTGCAAGAGCTCTTGCAAAAAGAAGATGTCCTCTTTTTGTACGGGGCTAAAGATGAAGAGCACAACCAGGCCATTGTCTTAAAAGAAGCAGCTGAAGCTGCTCTGGCTAAACTTCCTTAAAAACTTCCAAGGCGTCGCCGATCAGCTGCTTGATCCCTTGTGCCGGGATCTCAGTCAGGTTGACGGCCCAAATTTTGGCGTCTTTTGGCGCGTAGCCTAAGAGGCCGGCGAAGGGGTAGACGACGAAGCTGGTGCCGACGATCACGACCAGGTCACTTTGCCGCATTTCCAGGATGGACTGGTTGACATTGTCCGGGTTGATGCCTTCCCCGTAAAGGACGATGCCGGGCCGGATGATGCCGCCGCACTCGTGCTTGTAGCCCTTGGCGTATTCCTCATAGCTGACCTTTTGCTTGCACTTGGAGCAGTAGATGTCGTAGAGGTTGCCATGAAATTCGGTCACGTGCTGGTTGCCGGCCTGCCGGTCCAGGGTGTCGATGTTTTGGGTGATGAGGGCCCCTTTTTCATTGCAGATGGCCGCGATCTTTTGGTGGATCAGGTTCGGCTTGGCGTCCGGGAAGTACATGTTTTGCATGACGAAGTCGTAAAAAAGCTGGGGCCGGTCATAGAGGGTCTCCTCGCTCAAGATGACTTCCGGGGGCTCGCTGACCCCGTTGTAGATGCCAGTTTTGGACCGGTAGTCGGGGATGCCGGAGTGGGTTGACACGCCAGCCCCGGTCAAAAAGACGGGGTGCTTGGCCTTTTTCAAGTCTGCTTTAAATTCAGCAAGTTTTGCTTGGTCCATTTTTTTGCCTCTTTCTTAAGAAAAATCGGCTTAATGCCTTTTGATTCTATTATAAGCGCTTGATTTGCTATAATTAAGCTACTAGTTTCAGAAGATATTATATTTGAGGTGAATCCATGGACACGTTATTTTACTTGGTTGCCGACACCCTGCTGGCGGCCTATGCCGGCTACAGCTGGTACTGCCAGGCTTCGGTGATCATGCGGGCCCGCTGGCGGATGACGGCGGTGATCATGCCAATCCTGCTGGTCTGGCTGGGGGCCACCAGCTGGGGCTATTCGGACATGGGCACTCCTGGCTTTATCGTCTTCCTGGCCCTCTTTATTTTGACGGGGATTCTGGAAGCCACGTCTGGTTTGGCCGACAAGCGGGTCGTTTTGAGCGGCTACTTCCGCCGGACCTTGAAATACAGTGAAATCAGCCAGGTGATCCTGACCGCGGCGCCGCCGGAAGTAGGCGACCTGTCGATCGCGGCCCTGGAAACCAGCCGCCACCAGATCTACTACCTCCGCTTCAACAAGCAAGCCAGCGACGTGGTCTCTTTCTTGATGCAGCGCCTGGAACGCGGGGTAAATATTGACGTAAGAAAAATGGGCTAGTCAACTGACTAACCCGTTTTTATATGCTCTAAATTGTTCTTGTTTTATCTTCTCTTGTTTTCTTGTTTCTTATTTTTTACAGAATTGGTGATAAAAGGCGGGAGAAGTTCTGCAAGGCGTGCAGCCAGCGGGACTGCTTCTTGATTATTTCCGGCGTCAGAAGGGTCGACTGCTCCATGTCCTTTTCAAACTGGTCGGACATCTCCTTGTTGAAGGCCCGGTCATAAACGAAGACATTGTCTTCAAAATTGAGGTCATAAGACCGGTAGTCCTGGTTGACGCTGCCGACAGTCGCGTACTTGTCGTCGACGATGATGGTCTTGGCGTGCATGAAGCCGTTGTTGTAGGTATAGACCTTGACCCCGATCTTGACCAATTGGTTGGCGTACCACTGGGTTGCCCGGTAGATGAAGGGGTGGTCCGGCATGCAGGGGATCATGATCCTCAGATCAACCCCTGAGCTGGCCAGGATCTGCCAGGCGGCAATCATGGCTTCGTCTGGAATCAAGTAAGGGGTCTGGATCCAGACCCGCTTTCTGGCCAGCATCATCAAGCGGACCAGGCCGTTTCTCATGTATGGCTCGTCGTTGTCGGGGCCGTCAGAAACGACCTGGACGGCCATGTCGCCTTTAGAGATGTCATTTTCATCCAAATCGGGGAAGAGCTTCTCGTCAAAGCTGATCAGTTCTTCTTCCCGGACGGCGGAAGCGTTCCAGTCCATCACGAATCTTTCCTGCAAAAGCAGGGAGGCTGACCCGACCAGGCGGAGGTGGGTGTCCCGCCAGTAGCCGAATTTTTTCTTCCGGCCCAGGTACTGGTCGCCGACGTTGAAGCCCCCGGTCCAGGAGGTAACCCCGTCGATGACCACGATCTTCCGGTGGAGGTGGTAGTTGATCCGGTTCCGGGAAATCATGTTTCTTGAAGTAATGAAGGGTAAAACGTCCCCGCCGGCTTCAGTCAGCTGGTTGAACCAGCTCTTGGAGGCCCCGAATGACCCCCAGGCGTCGTAGAGAACCCGGACCTGGACCCCCTCTTGGGCTTTCTGGATCAAAAGCTTGAGGAATTCATTGCCGATGGCGTCGTTATAGATGGTGTAGTATTCAACGTTGATGCTGGACTTGGCTTGTCTGATGTCGGCAAAAAGGTCCCGGAACTTGGCATGCCCGTCAGTGTAAAGCTTAAGCTTGTTGTTTTTGGTGATGGGGGACTCTTGGTCCTTGTCCAGGTACTTGATCAAGATGTGGGCGCTGGGAGAGGTGTCATTTTGGTCAATTTTAGCCGGGGCCTCGGTGATCATTTTTTGCACGTTGGAGAGGCCGATGTGCTTTTGCCGGTTGATGGCAAAAAGGTTTTCCTGGGAAATCCCCCGGCCGACGAAGCCATAGATGATGAAGCCAACAACGGGCAGGATGATCAAGACGATCAGCCAGGCCCAAGAGGTAGCGACCGACCGTTTTCTGTGGAAGACGGTCCAGAGGGCCAGGATGGCGTTGGCGAAGAAGATGATGTGCCAAATATCGATCCAAGAGATGGCAGTCACTTTTAAATTCCTTTCTTGATTTTGTCTAAACCTAAAAAACGGTCCAGGATGCCAATGACGAAGGGCTCGTCATGCATCTGCGAGTGCTCGGCATTGTCGCCGCGGACCTCGACTTCCTGGTAGTAGACCGCGTCCGGGGCCAGGATATAGCGGATGCTTTTGGCGGAAACCACGGAGATGAAGCGGTCGGAATTGGTCGTGTCCAAGACGTTGCCGTAGATGTTCAAAACCCGGATGCTGGGGCTGAAGTCCCGCCGGTGGCGGAGCATATAGGAATAGTGCGGGGTCATCACGCTGGGTCGGCCATTTTCAGTCAAGCGGTTGACATTGGGGATGTCGCCTAAATACATGACTCCGTTGAAGGGGCCGGCGATCAAAGCGCAGCTGGCCAGGTGGGGGAAGTTTTTCCGCTTGGCATAGCGCATTTCCGTAGCGACCACGCAAGGCGAGCCCAAAGAATGGGCCACGGCGCTGTAGCGGGTAAAGCCGTATTTTTTGCTCAGAAAAGGCAGGATGAAGCTGAGGTAGTAGTTGATGGCCTGGTAGCCGGCAATCCGGTCCTTGAAGGCCAGCTGGATGATTGGCTGCTTGTCGCCAGTGTAGCAGCCAGTCAGCTTGATCCGGCCGGTCAAGTCAGCTTCTACTTTCAAGAAGCGGGAGTCGCCCTTTTGCTTGAGGGCATCTTCAACCATCACCTTGGTGGTGTAGTCCCCACCGCGGAAGCCGTGGACGTAGATGATCGGAACCTGGTTAGAGCCGCTTGCCCGGTTTTCAGCCAGGTCGCTGACCCGCTTGCCCCGCAGTTTCAGCAAGATCCGGCAAGGCGGAAAGGTCGCCAGGATGCCTAAGAAGAACATCATGGCCAGGGAATGGTCCCGGGGGTCGGGATTTTTGCCGCGCTTTTTTTCAGTTTCTTCAGCATACTTTTTGGAATTAAAAAAGAGCACAGTTGTCCCGCCTTTCTCTGATACAATTGCTTTGTAAACATCATACCATTTTAGCAGAAGAGAGGGAGCAGATGAAATTTTACGTTGTTAAAAAAGGCTACCGGCCAGGAATCTACCACAGTTGGCCGGAGGCAGAGGAACAGGTCAAGGGCTTTTCCGGGGCGGAATACAAGTCCTTCAGCAATATGATGGAGGCCCTGGACTACCTGCAGATGGACCCGGAAGATTCGCTCAAGGCCCTGCAGGGGGCTGAGGACGACCTGCAGGCCGCTATTTCCCGGGTCAGACAGGGCGGAAGGCAAAATAAACAAGTTGAAAATAAAAACAAAAAAGAATTTACGTCAACTTCTAAGTACGCCGCCCATATTTTTACCGACGGGGGCTGCCGGAACAACGGAACCCATAAGGGCGGGCACGTGCAGGCAGATGACAAGGCAGCCTGGGCTTATTTGATCGAATATGGCGGCCAGAAATTGTCCGCCAGCGGCGGCCGCTTTGGGGCCACCAACAACGAAATGGAAATGACTGCTTTTTTGGAAAGCTTGAAGAAGCTGGAAGAACTGGGCTTAAATAACCAGCCCCTCTTGTTCTCTTTAGACTCCCAGTATGTCATCAAGGCCGTCAGTGACACAGAGCAAGGTCCGGCCTGGATCAAGAGCTGGCAGCGACGGGGCTGGAAGAAGGCAGATGGGTCGGCAGTTGCCAACCGCGAGCTCTGGCAGGAAATCGCCAGCGAAATGGCCAAGTTTGCCCAGCCGGAATTCGAATGGGTCAAGGGGCACGCCAACAGTGCCGGCAACAACTTTGTCGACGGCCTGCTCAACAAGTATATGGACCAGATGTAAGGCAGAGACAGAAAAAGCCCGCGCTTGGCGCGGGCTTTTTGCATGAATATTTTAATTTTTAGATATTGTCCAATTTTTATTGCTTCATTACTTGCCAAAACTGGAGAAGAGGCTGGTAAAGAAGTTGACGATGGCGTCCCAGAGCTTCTGCAGGGCGTTGCGGTTTTCGCTGGTATTCAGTTTGGCGAAGATCCCCTTGGCGCTCTTCTGGATAGCGCTCATGGCCTGGCTGGCCTGCTGCTTGAAGGAAGAGGAGTTGAGGGCACCAGAGTCGCGGATTTCAACCAGGATGTTGACGATCTGCTGCTTCTGTTCGTTGGTGATCACGTTGGTCAGATTGTTGTTTTTGATCTGGTTGTTGACGATCGTAACGATCTGGTTCTTCGTGATGCTTGAGCCCTTTTGGGCCATTTCCTTCTTGGCCCCGGCCACGGCATTGTTGAGCTGGGCGTCGGAGTAGCCGTCCTTGCCCTTGTTTTCCTTGGTGATGCCGCTTAAGGTGTTCAATTCGTCCTGGGCCGCGGTGATCTGCTTCTGGTTCAGCTTCTCCCCGCTCTTGGCGTAGGCCTTGTAGATCCCAGCCAGGGCGCCGGAACCGTCGATCGGGGTCGCGGAAGTGACGTAGATGTTGGCGTCAGTGATCCCGGCCGTTACCGCCGCGTTTCTGTACTGGTTGGCGGTAATGGTAGTGATGTTGTTTTGCCCGTTGTAGTTGAGGATGCGGACGTTGATCCCGCTGCCGGAGCTGGTTTTTTCAATGGCAGCGCTGGACCAGACTCCTGAAGAGGAGGTAAAGGAGCTGCCGGACGGGTTCAGGTAGGTAACCAGGTCGCTGCCCGTTACCGTCAAGGTGTTGTAGCTGCTGGAGTCGCTGAGGGCGCCCTTTAAAACGTCCAGGGTGCCTTGCTTTTGGCTTTCAGTTAATGACGTCCCCAGGGTAATGACCGGGGTGGTGTCTTCGGCGGCAGAGACCCTGCCAGCCGCTAGGCCCAGGCCCAGGAAGAGGGCGCAGGCCGTAATGATTTTCTTGATTTTCATGTTCATTTTGCTAAGTCTCCTTGTTTTTTATTTTCATGCTCCGCCTATAATTATACTAGAGTTTGTTTTGGGGATATCTCTCTTAGCAAAAATTTAAGCAGACCCCCGGCCAGCGGCAGATTCGCGGCGAAGATGATATAATGTAAAGGATAGATTTGGAGAGGGGGATGCGGCTTTGCCAGCAAATGCCGACTTGAAGCTGACAGTCATCATGACTGTCTACAACCAAGAGAAATACCTGGCTCGGGCCTTGGACTATTTGCTTGAGCAGAAGAACCAGCAGTTCAAACTGCTGGTCATTGACGATGGCTCGACTGATTCGACGGCGGAAATCGCGGCTAGCTACCAGGACCGCTTCCAGTATTTTGACCTGGTCAGCAAGGCTAATGAAGGGGTAGCTGCCGCCCGGAACCTGGGCCTGGACATGGTCGACACGCCGTATTTTATTTTTCACGATGGAGACGACTGGGTTGAGCCGGACTACACTGACTACTTTATCAAGGCTTTTGACCGCCATCCAGACGATGACATGGTGACCTGCGGCTACTACGTCGATCAAGCAGGGGAGCCGTCCGTGCCGATTACTAAGCCAGTTGAAGGTGAATTGACCCGGCTTGAGGCTGTTTTAAAGGTCTTGGGCAGTGCCCACTCGCCGGTGAAGGGCTATACCTGGAACAAGTGCTACAAGACCCAGCTGGTCCGCCGCCTGCACCTGCGCTTTAACGAAGACTTGGACCTAATGGAAGACCAGGTTTTCAATATTGACTATCTCATGCAGACTGAAGGCTGCTACTACAGCTCCGTGCCGCTTTACCATTACTGGCAAAGGGCCGACAGCGCGGTGCATACAGTCAGCTGGGATCACTTCTGGAGCATCGTGGGGGCCAACATTTCGATCTACAAGAGCATTTTTTCCCACTTGTGGAAGAAGCTCCTCAGCAAGCGGCCGCAGACTTCGGAATACCAAGGCAGTTATGTAAGGGAAAGGATCAAAGATGATCATCAAAGTTAATGGAGTCGATCTTTACTACCAAAAGCTCGGTCAAGGCCACCCCTTGATCCTGCTGCACGGCCACCACTTGGACGGGGGGATGTACAGCAAGGTGATCGCGCCTTTATCACTGTACTACACGGTCTATACCCTGGACATGCGGGGGCACGGCTTAAGCGGCGGCGACGGGGCTGAGCACTACCAGACTGAAGTTGAAGACCTGGCCGTCTTCATCAAAGAGCTCGGTTTGGAGCAGCCATACGTCTTTGGCTACGACTCTGGCGGTTTAGTGACCTTGATGCTGGCCAGCCAGCAGCCCGATATTTTGGGCAAGGCGATCGTGGCCGGGGTCTTCATTGATGGCCGGGGGATTCACAAGTATCACTATCTGACAGAAGGGGTCCGGCGTTTTCTCCGTTTTGACCGCGACAGCCGGGTGGAACTTACTGAATCTTATATGGAGCCGGAAAGCCTGGAGCAGATCAAGATTCCCGTTCTCTGCGTGGTCGGGGAAAACGACTGGGTCAAAGTCGAACATGTCCGCTGGTACAGCAGCTTGATTCCAAACGGCCGCTTGGCTTTGATGCCGCGGCAGACCCATGATTCCTACGTGGTGGACAGCTTGAAGATTTTGGACCTGATCAAAGATTTTTGCAAGGAATAATGAGAAAACGGCCGATCAAAGCCGAACCTTTGCTATAATGTTACTGTAGATACAATAGATTCAATTAATGAGAGTGTTTCTAAGGGGCTCATGATGACATCAATTACAAAAGAAGAAATTCATAAGCTGCTCAACCCGATGAAGCTGATCGGGCTCGGCGGCAATCCGCAATTGAACGAAAAGGTAGCCAGCACGCTGGGCGTTCCTTTGATCGAAACGACGGTGCACCACTTCAGCGACGGTGAAATCCAGGTCAACATCGCGGAAAGCGTCCGGGGCTGCGACGTCTTCGTCATCCAGTCAATTCAAGATCCGGTCAATGAAAACTTCATGGAACTGGAAATCGTCCTGGATGCCCTCCACCGGGCTTCAGCCCACACGGTCAACTGCGTGATCCCGTACCTGGCCTACTCTCGCTCTGACACCAAGACCCGGTCCCGGGAACCAATCACGGCCAAGCTGATTGCCAACCTGCTCCAGCTGACTGGGATCGACCGGGTATTGACCATCGACTTGCACGCTTCCCAAATCCAGGGCTTCTACAACGTGCCGGTTGACCACCTGCACGCGATGCCGCTTTTGGCTCAATACTTCCTGGACAACGGGATCGCGGCCAAGGATGACGACGACGTGGTCGTTGTTTCACCAGACCACAGCGGCACTAAGTTGGCCCGGGTCTTCGGCCAGTACTTCAACGCGCCGATCGCCATCGTCGACCAGCGCGGGGCCCGCTACGATGACAGCGTCCACGACATGATCGGTGACGTCAAGGGCAAGAAGTGCATCATCGTTGACGACTTGATCGACACTGGCACCCGCCTGGCTTCATCAACCCGGTCAGTTTTCGCTGCCGGCGCGACCAAGGTCTACGCGGCTGCCACCCACGCCTTGCTGTCACAAGACGCGATCAAGATCTTGAACGGCTTGCCGCTGGAACAAATCGTGGTTACGGATACCATCAAGCATGAAAAGTATCCTGACCGGATGGTCCGGATCTCAGTTGACCGCCTCCTGGCCAAGGGGATTGACCATATTTACAACGATCGCTCAATTCACGACATTTTTGATGAACAAAACCGCTTCACCAAAGACTAAGGCGCGATCAAACGGGAGACCGCTAGCGGTCTCCTTTTTTGTTTATGTTGATTTTTCTCTTGTTTTTTAGATTATTTTTAGGAATGTGACTGAAGAAAGTGGGAAAAATAACAGATTTGGGTAAAATCAAGCGTTATCGCTGTGATTAGGCAAGGAAATCTTGCTATAATTTTATTAACTTTACAGAGAGGATGAGATGATCGATGGCAAGAAGAAAGAACATGCAGAGACGGCGGGAGATTTTGGACAACACCTTCCGCTTGATCAGAGCCAATGGCTTTGACCATGTTTCCCTGCAGATGATCGCGGAGAACTCGGGTATTTCCAAGTCTCTGCTGCAGTCTTACTACCCCCACAAGGCCCGGTTGATGACAGACATCGTCAGAAACCTGTTCAACACCATGTGGGACCAGGTAGAAGCAAACTATCACGTGCCCAAGAAGAACCCCTTTGCCCGGGTGGACGCTTTGATCTACACGATCGCGACTTTGGGGATGACGGACAAGGGCCTGGACCGCGTAATTACGGAGGCCTTTACTGACCAGACTTCTTTGGACAACTGGAGCCGGATGCTGGATGAGTGGATGAAGTCCCACCATGCTTTTTCTGAATACAGCAACTACCAGGAAATCCGGACCGGGATTGCCTTTATCGTTACGGGGGTCGGCCGTTTGTACCGGGACCGGGAAAAGCACGGTCTTAACGCGACCCAGCTGGCCGACTACTCAACCAGTTCCCTGATGTACAGCTTTTTGCACGCGGATCCGGAAGAAATTACGGCCGTGCTGGAAGAAGGTCATGGAATCATTGACGACAGCAACATCGGTGAGGTCCACAACGAGATCGACACTATGTTTGACGAAGGCAAGGAAATTTACAGTTAGGAGCGAGCGCATGGCAGAAAGTTCCGGAACGCGCAGACGAAGGAACAACTATGAAATCGCGGACAACGCGTTAGAATACAAGCGTCCCTTGGCCTTTATAGCTTTCTTATTGCTCAGCTTATTGCTGGCCACGGGAACTTTTCTGAATCCTGCTTTCATGAAGGAAACCATCAAGACCGACAGCAATACGGTTGTGGTCAGTCAGCAGGTCAACAGTCACTTTAACCGCCTGGCCACGATCGTCAACGGGTCCAGTGATGAAAAGAACCTGATCTCTGACGATCAGGCCAGAGAAGTTGCCGACTTGATCATTGACTACAAGTACGGCTGGCACTTTATCCATACCAGCAATCTTGATCTGGCCAAGGATATCAAGGCCGTGATCTTGAAGAAGGAGCAGACGGACACTGACCAGGTGACCGCCATCCGCAAGAAGCTGAAGAAGCAGAGCAATTCTTCAGTCTATATCGTCAGCAACGCCTTTGACCTGGCCACGGTCATGCTGGAGGCCAACTTGATAACGATCATCCGGATCGTCAACCTGCTGGTGATCCTGCTCTGCCTGGTGGCATTAGTCTCGATTTTGCGGGAGGCTTTCGCCAGCCACACCAAGCGGGCGGTAATTCACGACATGACAGCCGGGCTGATGTGGACCGCCTTTTGGTTTATCCTGGTTTACGGGCTCTTGGCCATGGTGCCGATCTTTATGGATACTTCGGTGATTACCGTAGCCGACCTGGGCTACTGGCTGGAAATCGCCAGCGGGGTCTTCCTGGACTTCGTGATCGCCGGCGTCATTTTATATGTTGTCAGCGCCATTCCATGGCAGGCAACTTCAAATTAACATAGCAAAAAGGCAAAGCCAGCGGCTTTGCCTTTTAGTTTGCTATTTACTCTATTTGAGAATGGTGATCTGCTTGCCTTTGGCGGCGATGTAGCCATCCTTTTTTAATTTGGAGAACTCCCGGCTGAGAGTTTCGGGGGTGATGCCCAGCAGGCTGGCCAGGTCCTTCTTCTTCAAGGGCAGGGTGAAGGTGCTTGATCCCGCTTCATCAGCGTAGTCTTTCAGGCTGGCGTAGAGGCGGGGGCCGGCTTCCAGGCTGTTGCGGCGCATGGCATTCTTCTGGGCACTGACCAGGCGCTTGCCGAACTCGTTTAAGAGGTGCAGGGACAGCTCCGGTGACTTGAGCAGAAGGTCCTGGAAGTCGGAATAGTTGATGGAGCAGGCCGTGCTGTCTTCCAGGGCTTCGATGAAGAGGTCGTCATTTTCCGTGTCAAAGAGGTTTTCTTCCCCGTTGATGTCGCCCTTTTGCATTAAACTGAGGACCTGCTCATGGCCGTCGGGGCTGAGGCTGTAGACCTTGGCCCGGCCTGAGTCCAGGGACATGACCGACAAGCGGCCGTCGCCCGGGGCATGGATCAAGCTACCTTTTTTAAAAAACTGCTGGTGGGTCGAAATGTGAACCAAGTCCTGGCGCAGGTCCAGGGGGAGGTTCTTGAAAATCGGCACGTGGCTGATGCAATTTAACTCGTCGTGTTGCTGCATAGTTGTCTGTTTTGCTTTAATTTATACTCTTACTTGTTTACTTCTTCTTGCTGGATTTTTTAGCAGATTTCTTACTGGTCTTTTTAGCTTTAGACTTGGATTTCTTGCTAGATTTTTTAGATTTAGCCTTAGGCTTAGATTTCTTACCAGACTTTTTCGTGGATTTCTTACTAGACTTCTTGCTGGATTTCTTAGTAGTCTTCTTAGCCTTGCTGGTCTTCTTGACCGCCTTGGCATTGGTGATCTTCTTGTTCTTGACGGTGGAGATCTTCTTGCCGACCTTGTAGAGGTACTTGGCCAGGCCTTTGTTTTGCAGATCCTGCTGGCTGACCTTGTTCTTGCTTTGGGTGCTGGAAGAGGAGACCTTGCCGGAATAAGTTTGGCTGCTGCTCTGCTTGAAGAGCTTGAAGCTGTAAGTAGCCAGGTTGCCGGCTCTGACCGTATATTTGTGGCCGGCCGTCAGCTGCAGCTTGCTTGGGTAGTAGGTGATCACGGTCTGGAAGTTGCCGAAGCCGTATTCGCTGTAGTTGGCTACCTGGCTGGCCGTGACTGTCTTGCCGGTATCGTCGTCAGTGACGGTGATCTTCGGCGTTGAAGTCACGACCTTGTTTGAGAAGTACAAAGACCAGGCGATGTTTTGTCCATTTAAAAGCTCCAGGGGGAAGACCCCGGCGTTTGGATAGGCCACCATTTCCCGGCTGGCAGTTCTTGCGCTGTCGCCTACGTTCAAAACCTGGTTGACCGAGTAGCGGTAGCCATTGGTCCCATAAGCTGCCCCAACTGAGATCTTGCTGAGGCGGGTGGACAAAAGCCAAGCCCGGTGGCCGGTGTCAGAACCTGACAGGTTGTAGCGGTCGGTCAAGAGGTCGGTCACGACATCCCCGGCTGTCTGCGGGCTGGCATTGAAGTTAAGGTTGGCCGAGTTGGAAATATCCTGGGCCAAAAGCCAGTTCTTTTTTGAAATGTAGCTTGGCCGCTTCTCATTTGGCAGCCCGTGCTGGTTGACGAACGGGTTGGCATTGATGGCGGCCATGACGGCGGCTGTCGTCTGGGCATTCTTGTTGCCCTGGCTGGTCGCCTTGACGGCGGTTAAGCCGAAGAGGTCACGGTAGTAGTTGATGTAGGCGACTTGCTCGTTGATGTAGCTGGTCTTTAAGCTGCCCGCCTTGAACTTCTTCTTCAAGGAAGGCTTGCTGGCATAGATATTCTGCTGGGTGTAGACGGCCTTGCTCAAGGCCTGGTATTCTCTTTGAAAACGAAGCACCTCTGCCTGTTCCTGCGGCGTGAATTCCGCTGCCTGGACAGTCGTAGGCCCCACTGCCAAAAAGATTGCCGGCAGCAAAAACAGTACTGGTTTATGACGCATCTTCATCAACCCCTTTCTAGTTTATATTATAGCTGATTTTTTTCTTTTTTCGCCATTAAGCGCTTTCGCTAAAAAAGCTTAAAATTTGCCGGGAAAGTGCGCCAAAAGCCCGAGTTTTCGGTATAATACAGAGTTGATAAAAGGAGACGAAACAATGACGAAAAAAACACAAGTTGGTTTGATTTTTGGTGGGAACTCCTCCGAATACGAAGTTTCAATCACTTCAGCCGGCAACATCTACAAGGCAATCGACAAGGACAAGTTTGACGTGCACCCGATCTGGATCACGAACTCCGGCTATGTGGCCAGTGAAGCTGATTCATACAAGGTCCTGGAAGAGCCAGGCTACATGGTGGAAAAGACCGATAAGACGGCCAACCTTTCCAACTTGATCGAGCTGGCTTCCCGGCCGGAACTGGACGTGCTTTTCCCAATCGTCCACGGCAACCTGGGTGAAGACGGGGTTCTGCAAGGCCTCTTCCGCCTGATCGACAAGCCTTTCGTCGGGGTCGACGTTTTGGCGGCAGCCGTAACCATGGACAAGGAATTCACCAAGATCCTGGCCCAAAGAGCCGGCGTGCCGGTAGCCAAGTGGGTATCCATCAAGCGCTACGAATACGAAGACGCCAAGAACCAAAAGCTCAGCTACGACTGGGTCAGCGGCCAGCTGGGCACCAGCAACCTCTTCGTCAAGCCGTCCAACCAGGGTTCTTCCGTCGGCATCACCCACGTAGTTGACGACAGCAATTACGCTGAAGCTTTGGCTGAAGCCTTCAAGTACGATGACAAGGTTTTGGTTGAAGAAGGGATCGTCGGCACTGAAGTTGAAACTGCCGTTTTGGGCAATGACCACCCGGTAGTTTCCGGGGTCGGCCGGATCATCAACGCCGACAACACTTGGTACAGCTACGAAAACAAGTACAGCGAAGAATCAACCACGACCCTGCAGATCCCAGCCCAGATCCCTGCAGAAACCGCGGAAAAGGTCCGGGAAAACGCCTTGAAGATCTACCAGATCACTGAATGCAGCGGCATGGCCCGGGTTGACTCCATGCTTAGAGAAAGCGACGGGGAAGTCATCTTCAACGAATTGAACGCCCTGCCAGGCTTTACCAACATCAGCATGTACCCGAAGCTGTTTGAAGAAGCTGGGATTTCTTACCCAGACTTGATCACCCGCTTGATCAAGCTGGCTGAAGAGCGCTACGCCCACAAGAAGACCCTCCTGCACAAGCACGACTAATAAAAAAGTACATTGAAAATTTAGTTTTTTGCGAAAGAAAGTCAGAACATGAGTGAGATAAGTGAGCAGATGAAGACCAGTGAAGCCGCCCAGGCCCTTGGGGTCAGCGAAAACACCCTGCGCAAGTATTCGCAGGCGGTGGAAAAGGCCACATCACCCGCTTATTTTCCCCGGGTCAAGAATGCCCGCCGCTACCGGCCAGCAGACTTGGAAAAGCTGAAGCAAATGCAGGACCTGGTCAAGAAGGGCCAGAAGGTCGACCAAGCTGCCCGGGAACTTTTTGCTAGCGAAAAGAAAGAAGAGCCGGTAAAAACCGCCAGGGAAGACCAGCTGGAAGCCGCCCTGGCCGCTAAGGACCAGGAAATTGCCGAGCTGAAAGAGCAGCTGGCCAAACTGACTGAGGCTAAGGCAGAAAAAACTGCTGAAGAGCAGGCAGCCGACGATGTCTTGGACCTGCCCGATTTTGATGACGGCTTTTTGGAAGAAGAGCCGGTCACTCCGGAGCAGAAAAGGGCCCAGGTCGTGGCTGACATGGCCAAGAGCGACCAGGAAGTCCACCGGGAACTGCTCAGCCGGGCCCAGGAGAACGCGGCCAAAGGGGCACCAACTTACCGGACCCTGGCCGACATGCAACTGGCGCCTAAGAAGACTCCCTGGTGGAAGAAAATTTTTAAATAATGGCGCAAATTGCTAAATAAACTTAAAAATTAAAGGGGACCGCGAAAGCGGTCCTTTTTTTGCACTAAAATAAAAAGTGCTGAAAACTAAACAAAAAACAGAAAGGCAAATGCGAAGAGGATGGAAACGAAAAAGCAGCGCTTCTTGGCCGCCCTGGTTCTGCTGGCCGTGGGTCTGGGCCTGGCCGCGCTGACCTATTTTAAGACGACTGGCTACAAGAACCCAGTGGCGGTGATCACGGACACGAAGATCAAGGACCGGTTGCTGAAAAAAGAAACTGATATTTACGGCAATAAGGATGAAGAACGCCGGCAGTACCTCCATGTCCAGGTCTTAACCGGCAAGTACAAGGGGCAGACCTTTGAAACGGTCAATACCTACTATCCTTCCCAGCTGGTCACCCAGAAGTACCGGGCCGGCGAGCGGGTCTTCGTGACTGTAACCGACGGCAGCCTGGCCCTGGTTTCGCCAAAAAGAGACTGGATTCTGGTCATGACCTTGGCCATTACTTTGTCCTTGATGGTGGCCGTGGTCGGCCGGCGGAGCTGGCACTTGATCGTCTCCATGGCCATCAGCTGGATCCTGTTTTACTGCTTGATTCTCTGGGACGTGGCAGTCAACGGGGCGGGGATCATCTGGATGTTCTCTGTGGCTGATATCGTCTTCTCCTTCTTCAGCCTGGCGATCGTGCAGGGGATTAATAAAAAGATGCTGGTCACCTGGCTGGCGACCTTGCTCGGGGTCTTCGCCTCTTTTGCTCTCTGTTACGCCGTTATTAAACTGACCGGGGAGACCTACCTCAACTATGAAATGGGCGACTACGCTACCCAGGACACGCGGGGGATCTTCATGGCCCAGGCCCTGCTGGGGGTACTTGGGGCAGTGATGGATGAGGCGACGGACATTGTTTCCAGCCTCTATGAATTGATCCAGCACAAGCCCGATATCACCGTCAAGGAGCTTTTGGCCAGCGGACGGACGATGGGGCAGGAGATCATGGGGCCTTTGATCAACGTCTTGGTTTTGATCTTCATTTCTGAAGCCCTGCCGGAAAGCATCCTGTACTTCCGGGACAACAATACTATCGCGACGACTTTTAACTTCACCATGTCCTTGGGGGCAACGCAGAGCGCGGTTTCGGCGATCGGGATCGTTTTGACCATCGTTTTTGCCAGCCTCTGCAGCCTCCTCTTTTTAAAAAAGCCGGAGAAAGGAGGTAAGCAATAATGAGCAGCCTTGGTGCGTTAATCATTGTTTTGGCCATCTTGATGACTGTCATCGGCGGGGAGACCGGGATCCGCAGCTTCTTCAGCGTCTTGATCAACAGCCTCTTGCTGGTCCTGGTGGCCATGCTCATCTCCTGGGGCTTGAGCATCCCCGTTATCACCGCGATCTTCGTGCCCCTCAAGCTGGTCACGATCATCTTCCTGGGCACCCATGACTATACCGTGGCCAAAAATTCCTTCTATGCCTCTTTAATTGTCCTAGGCTTGGTCAGCGTTTTGATCTTAGGCATCCAATACCTGGCGCAAGCCGCCGGTCTGGGGCCGGAAGCCGGGGAAATTCTCTTGGGCCACTCCCAGATGCCGGGGATCAGCTACGGGCAGATCGCCGTTACCGTGGCCATTTTCTCAGCCCTTGGGGCGGTGGCGGAAGCTGCCGTATCGATGAGCTCGGGGATTTTGGAACTAAAAAAGGCCAAGCCGGAGATTACGGAAGAACAGCTGATGAAGAGCGGGGCAGCGATTGGCTACGACGTTTTGGGCACGGCCATGAACACCATCATCTACGGGATGTTTGGCAGTTTTTTGTCCCTCTTTTTATGGTATTACCGCCTGCACTATTCCTTTAGTGAGGTGATTAATGATAAACTTTTTGTAAACGAAGCACTAATTATCATGTATTCTCTGCTCGGTGTGCTGCTGACGGTTCCTTTGGCGACTTTTTTGCTGGCCAAGGGAATGAGCCGGCAAAGTGAGGCAAAAAATGGAAACGAAAAAACTAGAGATCAAGAACTTTAACGGCCGGACCTACAAGCTGCAGACCTATACGGTCAAAAGCAGCCACGCTCCCTTAAACAAGCTCCGCCCCCTGGCTATCGTGGTGCCGGGCGGCTCCTTCACCCACCTGTCAGTCAAGGAAGGTGAGCCGGTGGCTCTGGCCTATGTCAGCCGGGGCTTCAATGCCTGCGTGGTCAGCTACAATCTTTTGCAGGATGAAGGCAAGATCTACCCTGACGCCGGCCTGGATGTCCTCAGCACGGTCAGCTACTACCGCGAACGCGCTGCTGAATACCAGATTGACCCAGACAAGATCATGACCATCGGCTTTTCCGCCGGCGGCCATATCGTCAGCGCGGCCAATTACCTGGCTGACGAAGCTGAATACCAGGAAAAGTATGGCTATAAGGGGGACCAGGTCCGGCCAAATGCCACGATTCTGGGCTATCCTCTGACCGACGTCCACAAGGTGGCCTTTGAAATTGGCGGCCGGGCTGACGGGGCCTTGCCGGATGACCCGAAGTTGGTCGACACGGCCTTGGGGGTTACTCCTAAGACGCCGCCGACCTTCATCTTCCAGTCCTGGAATGACCCGATCTGCCTGCCAACCAATGCCATGGCCTACGAGGAAGCCTTGTTCAAAAACAAGGTCAAGTGCGAGGCACACATGTTTGACATCGGCTATCACGGCTACTCCTTGGCCACGCCGGAACTGTCCACGGAAGACATCTTTTGGCAGGGCAATCCCCACACGGCCCGCTGGTTTAAATTGAGCCTGGAGTGGCTGGATCACCTTTTCTCCGGGATCAACTATGACGAAAACAAGGACAAGCTGACCCAGCTTTACCAATAGCACGATAATGTATTTATGAGAGCTGCCCTGGCAGCTCTTTTTCATTTGGTTAGCGGTAACTGCTTGCATCCGCGCCTGTTTTTCCTATACTAAACTTGTAGAAAAATGACAGCGCTTCAGCTGAATTTAGATGAGAGTTTGAGGAAATAAAATGACAGCAGAAAAGCAAGAACCATGGTGGAAGCAGGCCGTGATTTACCAGATTTATCCCAAGTCCTTCCAGGACACTAACGGTGACGGGGTCGGCGACTTGCAGGGGATCATCAAGCGACTGGACTACCTGCAAGGATTGGGCATCGATGCTATCTGGCTTTGCCCGGTCTACAAGTCACCAGGCGTTGATAATGGCTATGACATCGCCGACTACGAAGCGATTGATCCTAAGTACGGGACCATGGCGGACATGGATGAATTGATCAGTGAGGCCAAGAAGCGGGGGATCCGGATCGTGATGGACCTGGTGGTCAACCACACTTCTGACCAGCACCCTTGGTTTATTGAAGCCCGGAAAAATCCATCCTCCCCGGAACACGACTACTATGTCTGGGCGGACAAGGCCAATGAGCTCAAGTCGGCTTTTTCCGGCAGCGCCTGGGAATATGACGGCGAGGTCGGCCAGTACTACCTCCACCTTTTTGCCAAAGAGCAGCCGGATTTGAACTGGAAGAACCCGGCCCTGCGGCAGAAGGTCTACGACTTGATGAACTTCTGGATCGACAAGGGGATCGGGGGCTTCCGGATGGACGTAATCGAACTGATCGGCAAGGTGCCAGAAGAAGAGATCACCGCCAACGGCCCTAAGCTGCACGACTACCTGCAGGAGATGCACCGGGAGACTTTTGGCGACCGGGACTTTTTGACGGTCGGGGAAACCTGGGGAGCAACTTTGGCCAACGCTCCCCTTTACAGCGACCCGGACAGAAAAGAGCTGTCCATGGTCTTCCAGTTTGAATTCACGGAACTGGACAAGCAGGCCGGCAAGGAAAAGTGGGACACCAAGCCCCTTAATTACGGCGATTTGAAGAATGTCCTGGCTAAGTGGCAAAAGCTGGACTTTGACCACAGCTGGAACAGCCTCTTTTGGAACAATCACGACCTGCCGCGGATCGTGTCCCGCTTCGGCAATGACCAGCAGTACCGTGAGCGCAGCGCCAAGATGCTGGCCCTGCTCCTGCACGGCTTGCGGGGGACACCTTACATTTACCAGGGCGAGGAAATCGGGATGACCAACTGCCCGGTTTCTGCCATCGACGAGGTAGAAGACATCGAAGCTCGGCGGATGTATCAAGAGCGCTTGGCAGAGGGCTGGAAGAAGGAGGACCTGATCAAGGCCATCAATGCTCGCGGCCGGGACAATGCCCGGACCCCAATGCAGTGGGATGATTCAAGCTCGGCCGGCTTTACCAGTGGCCGGCCTTGGCTGGCGGTCAACCCCAACTACCAGAAAATAAACGTTCAAAATGCAGTGAATGATCCTGATTCAATTTATTATTTCTATAAGAAGCTGATTGCCCTCCGCCACCAGGAGCGGATCTTGACTGATGGGTCCTTTGAACTTTTGGACACGGCAGATGGCGTCATGGCCTACCACCGGGAAAATGCAAAAGACAAGTGGCTGATAGTCTGCAACTTGACTGGCGAGGAGCAGGAAGTCTCCTTGCCGGATAAGGTCAAGGAAGTCCTCCTGGCCAACGTTCCCGTTCCGGAAGACCTGTCCAAGTCTCTTTTACCTCCTTACGCGGCCTTCCTTTGCCGGGTGGAAAAATAAGTCATTTATCTGATTAGTTGAATAGATAATCTAATTTTTTGAAAGCGAATTTTTAAACTTACAAAAAATATACTATTTTGTGTTAGAATCTAGCGTAGGAAGTGAAGAAGGAAAAAGTTAGACTATGAATCCTTGATGGGAGGAAATTTGCTTGAAGAGAACCGCTACTTTAGAAGATGTGGCTCGCAAGGCCCACGTGTCGAAAATGACCGTTTCGCGGGTGATCAACCACCCCGAACTGGTCGCCCCGGAACTGCAGGTGGTCGTTGAAGATGCCATGCACAAGTTGAACTACCACCCCAACAACGCTGCCCGGGCCCTGGCCAAGAACCAGACCAGCGTGGTGAAGTTCGTGATTTTGGAAGACATCGATGAGACCGATCCCTACTTTACCAATGTCTTGTTTGGCATGGCGACGGAATTGAAGAAGAAGAATTATTCCCTGCAGCTGCTCTTGAAGGGGAGCCAGCTGGACCAGGGGGCAGCCGACGGCTACGTGATCACCGGGGCCAGAACCAGTGACTACAGCATGCTCAATGAGCTCAAACAGCCCTTTGTTTTGTTTGGCGAGAACCGGGGCGGCTACGACTTCGTTGACACCAACAACCTGGCCGGCGAGACCATGGCGACCAAGTATGCCTTGAAGGCCGGCTACCGGAACGTGGTCTTTATCGGCATTGACGTCCGCGAGGCCTTTGAATTTTCCAGAGAAGCCGGCTATGTCAACACCATGCAGCAAAACAAGAAGATTCCCAGTGTCTTCCGGGTGGAAAACAGCTCAGCCGCGGCCCGCGAGTTTATCCAGGAACACTTGGGCGAATTTCCCAAGAACACCTGCTTTGCCTGCGCCAGCGACCGGATTGCCATGGGGGTCATCCAGGCCCTGGTAGAGGCAGAAGCAAAGATTCCGGAAGACTTTGGCGTAATCGGCTATGACGGGGTCCTTTTAGACCGGGTGTCATCGCCGACGATCACGACTGTCAAGCAGAACCTCTGGCTGATTGGCGAGAAGCTGGCGGAACTCATTTTAAGAAAAATTTCCCAAAATGGCGCTCCGCAAGGGGAGGTCTTTATCGAACCAAGCTTGAGCGAGGCCGAATCAACCAAATAGTGACTGAAGCATCCTTAGGGATGCTTTTTTCATTGCCTTTTGTTACCGATAACAGGCAGGCTATGCTTGTAAGCGCTACAACAAATTTGGTTAAATTTTTACTGGAGGAAAAAGAAACATGACTAAGCAGGATGCATGGCAAAAGAATGCCATTATTTACCAGATTTACCCGAAATCATTTCAAGACAGCAACGGCGACGGCATCGGTGACTTAAACGGCGTCCGCCAGCGGATTCCCTACTTAAAGCAGCTGGGCATCACCGCTGTCTGGCTCAACCCGATCTACCAGTCACCGGGCGTCGACAATGGCTATGACGTCAGCGACTACTACAAGATCGACCCGGTCATGGGGACCATGGCAGACTTTGAAGCACTTGTCACCGACCTGCACCAGGCCGGGATCAAGCTGATCATGGACTTTGTTTTGAACCACACCTCTGACCAGCACCCTTGGTTTAAGGCAGCGGTTAGTGATCCGGCCAGCCCTTACCGGGACTACTACATTTTTGCCGGTAAAGACGGGGTCCGGCCAAACAACTGGGGCAGCTTCTTTGGCGGCAGCTGCTGGGCAGCTGACCCGGCCGGAACGGGCCAGTCCTACTTCCACCTTTTTGCCAAGGAAATGCCAGATCTTAACTGGAAGAATCCGGCTGTCCGCGAGGAAATGTTCAAGGCGGCCGAGTTCTGGCTCAAGAAGGGGGTCGACGGCCTGCGCCTGGATGCCTTCATCCATATCGCCAAGGCCGACCTGCGCCAGTCCTACCCAAGTGAGGACGACAAGCCGGTCATCGCGGAAGACTTTTTCGCCAACCGGCCGGAAGTGCAGGAATGGCTGGCTCCTTTCTGTGCTCGCCTGCGGGAAGAATTTCCAGATCTCCTGCTTTTGGGGGAAGCGGCCAGCGCCAGCATCAACCTGGCGGCCGACTACACTGACCCTCAGCGGAATTTGATGGACTCAGTCATTACCTTCCGCTACTTTACGGAAAAAGAAGATTCCGTCAACCCCGACTTCAGCGGCCAATACCAGCCAAAAGAGTTTGACTGGCTGGCCTTCAAGCAAAACCAGACCGTCTGGCAGCAGACTTTGTCGGCCGCGCCGACCTTGTACTGGAGCAATCATGACATGGCCCGCCTGGCGACCCGGATCGCCAAGACTCCGGTCCAGCAGCGGTCTTTGGCCATGGCCATGTACCTGGAGCGGGGGATCCCGGTGATTTACTACGGGGAAGAATTAGGCCTGCACAACCTGGAATTTGACAATGTAGAGCAGTTTGCTGATGAAACAGTGGCTGATTTTGTCAAGGAAGCTGGCGAAGCCGGAGTCGATGAAAAGACGGCCCTGGAAATGGCCAGCCAGACCCACAAATTGCCGGCCCGGGGGCCAATGCCTTGGGACGACAGCCAGTATGGCGGCTTTAGCACTGCCAAGCCTTGGCTGACTGGCAGAAGCCGGGACAAGGTCAGCGTGGCCAGCGAAGATGCTGACCCATCCAGCATGCTCAACTTCTACCGGCAGCTGTTGAAATTGAAGCAGACCCCTTTGTTTACCAAGGGCGGCTACTACCTGCTGGATACCAAAGCAGACCTCTTGGTCTACCAGCGGGATTTAGGGGATGACCGGGCTTTAGTGGTCGTTTCTCTTAGCGCCAAGAAGGAGCACTTGACCCTGCCAGAAGAGATGACTTCCGTCTTGACGGCTGGCAGCATCAACCTGCAAGGCAAGGAACTGACTTTGATGCCTTTTGCCGGGGCAGTTTTGCAAAAGAAAAAATAAGCAATAAAGCAAGAAGCAAATAATAAACGTGATGATGATTTTTTAGCGAGGAAACAAAAATGCAAACAGCAGCAGTTAGACACAGACCTGAAAGCGAAGATTGCTACCTGGTGACGACGGAGACCCTGAAGCTGCGCCTGCACACGGGCCGCGACGTCAAGGCAGTCTACGTTCACTATTGTGACGTTCACGAACCCTTGACCAACTTGAAGAAGCAGGCCATGAACCTGGCCGGACGCGGCCAAGTAAACGACTACTGGGAAACGGAAGTGACTTTGCCTTTGCACCGGGCCCAGTACATCTTTGAAATTCACGGCGAAGACGGCGAGGAATGGGTTTACGGCGACCGGGGCTTTAGAAAGAACGAAAAGGAAACTTACGAGGACCCGAACAACTACTTCAAGCTCCCTTACTTCCATGCAGTCGACATGACCAAGAGCCCGGACTGGGTTAAGGAGACAGTTTGGTACCAGATCTTCCCGGAACGCTTTGCCAACGGGGACAAGAGCAATGACCCAGAAGGCGTCAAGGACTGGAACCCAAGCGACCACCCAGGCCGGGAAGACTACTACGGCGGTGACCTGCAAGGGGTGCTGGACCACTTGGACTACTTGCAGGAATTGGGGATCAACGGCCTGTACTTCTGCCCGATCTTCAAGGCCAGCTCCAACCATAAGTACGACACGATTGACTACCTGGAAATCGACCCGGACTTTGGGGACAAGCAGCTTTTTGCCCGCTTGGTCAACGAAGCCCACGCCCGGGGGATGAAGGTCATGCTGGATGCGGTCTTTAACCACATGGGCGATTCCTCCATGCAGTGGCAGGATGTTGTCAAAAATGGGCCTGATTCCCGCTTTGCCAGCTGGTTCCACATCAACCGCTTCCCGGTTGAACCATATGACCCGGCCGACCCAAGCTACGAGACTTTTGCCTTTGAAAAGCATATGCCGAAATTGAACACCGCCAACCCGGAAGTCGTGGACTACCTTTTGACGATCGCGACCTACTGGGTCAAGGAATTCGACATCGATGCCTGGCGGCTTGACGTGGCTGACGAAGTTGACCACCAATTCTGGAAGAAGTTCAAGGCAGCTGTTACGGCCATCAAGCCTGACTTCTACGTCCTGGGTGAATCCTGGCACTCCAGCCAGTCCTGGCTGAACGGGGATGAATTCTCCGGTACCATGAACTACCCATTCACTGGCCAGATTGCCGACCACTTCCTCAAGGGGACGCAAGATGCCAAGACCATGACTGAACTCTTGACTGACCAGCTCTTCCTCTACAGAGAGCAGAGCAACTCAGCCATGCTGAACGTTTTGGACTCACACGACACTGCCCGGATCAAGACGGTGGCCGGTGAAGATGAAGACAAGGCCCTGCAGGCTTTGGCCTTCACCTTCATTCAAACCGGTTCTCCATGCATCTACTACGGGACGGAAATGGGCATGAGCGGGGACAATGACCCTGACTGCCGCAAGCCAATGGACTGGAGCCAGGCGGGCAGTCCGGTCTGGCAGGCAGTTCAGGCGATCATCGCCTTCCGCCGCCAGCACTGGGAAAGCCTGAGCAAGGGGCAGACCTGGCTGGAAGTTGCCGAAAACGGTTTAATTCACGTCAAGCGGACCGGCAAGGAAACTATCGAAGGCTGGTTCAACACGACCGGCCAAGCTGTCAGCCTAAGCGCGAAAGCCGCTTTGAGCCGGGGCTTGGAAGCTGGCCAGCTGGCTGACAAGGGCTATGTTCTGAGTGTGAAATAGAAGCTGTTAACGGTAACATAAAAATAAAGCTTGTTAGCGTTTGCATGTTAGCTGATAATGATTACAGAATGATTTGAGCGAGGAAGAACAGCGATGAAAAGAATTTTTGAAATTGATCCCTGGAAATTGACCAGTCATACCTTTTCAAAAGAAGACAAGCGCCTTCAGGAAAGCATGACTTCAATCGGCAACGAATACATGGGTCTGCGCGGCAACTTTGAAGAAGGCTACAGCGGTGACAGTTTGAAGGGTACCTACTACGCCGGCGTCTGGTTCCCGGACAAGACCCGGGTCGGCTGGTGGAAGAACGGTTACCCGGACTACTTCGGCAAGACCTTGAACGCCCCAAGCTTCATTGATCTGCCGGTGACCATCAACGGTCACAAGCTGGACCTGGCAACTGATGAAATCAGTGATTTCAGTCTTAGCCTGGACATGCACCAAGGCCTGCTTACCAGAAGTTTTATTTATGAAGGCAAGGACTGCCGGGTTCAATTTACTTTCACCCGCTTCCTTAGCTCCGTCATCAAGGAAGCTGCTTTGATCAAGGTCAAGGCCACTGTCCTCAGCGGTGAAGCTGACCTGCAAATTGCCAGCCGCTTGAACGGGAACGTGGTCAACGAAGACAGCAACTACGAAGAAGGCTTCTGGGATGCCTTAAGCGAAGATGCTGACGGCCGCAGCATCCAGCTGCGGACCAAGCCAAACAATTTCGGCACCCCGCAATTCACGGTTCTCTTGAAGGAAGTTACCCGGGAAGACGGTCAAATCCTTTCCGGCGACGTGACTACCGCCAGCGGCGAAGTCAGCGAGCACTTCGCCAAGACTTTGGCGGCCGGCCAAAGCTGGGAACTGGAAAAGGACGTCATCGTCATCACCAGCCGGGACGTGGCTGATGAAGAACAAGCAGCCAAGGCCGATGAACTGATGGCCAAATTGACCAGCAAGACTTTTGACCAGAACCTGGCCGACCATGAAGCTGTCTGGGAAAAGCGCTGGGCAAGCTGCGACGTGACGATTGAAGGTGATCCGGCTGCTCAGCAGGGGATCCGCTTCAACATCCTCCAGCTCTTCATGACCTACTACGGCCAAGACCCACGCCTTAACATCGGGCCGAAGGGCTTTACCGGTGAAAAGTACGGCGGTGCCACTTACTGGGACACTGAAGCCTTCATCGTGCCGATGTACCTGGCCGTTGCGCCTAAGGAAGTTACCAAGTCCCTCTTGGAATACCGGCATGAACAATTGCCAGGTGCCTTCCACAACGCCCGCCAGCAAGGCCTCAAGGGTGCCCTCTTCCCAATGGTTACCTTCAACGGGATTGAATGCCACAACGAATGGGAAATCACTTTTGAAGAAATCCACCGGAACGCGGACATTCCATTCGCTATTTACCAATACACCCGTTACACGGGTGATGACTCCTACGTCAAGGACGAAGGCATGGACGTCTTGGTTTCAACTGCCCGCTTCTGGGCTGACCGGGTCCACTTCTCCAAGCGCAAGGGCCAATACATGATCCACGGGGTAACCGGCCCGAACGAATACGAAAACAACGTCAACAACAACTGGTTCACCAACACCATGGCCAAGTGGCTTCTGGGCTACACGATCGAGCGCTGGCCATTGGCAACGGAAGCAGCCAAGAAGCGCCTGCAGGTAACTGACGAGGAACTGGCCAAGTGGCAAGACATTGTCGACCGGATGTACCTGCCAGAAGACAAGGAACTGGGCATCTTCGTCCAACATGACACTTACCTGGACAAGGACCTCAGAAGCAAGGACACCATCCCGGCTGACCAACTGCCGCTGAACCAGCACTGGTCCTGGGACAAGATCCTGCGGTCCCCATTCATCAAGCAAGCCGACGTTTTGCAAGGGATCTACTTCTTGAATGACCACTACACCAAGGAAGAGAAGGAAAGAAACTACGACTTCTACGAACCGATGACGGTTCACGAAAGTTCCCTGAGTCCGTCAATTCACGCCATTCTGGCTGCTGAACTGGGCAAGCAGGACAAGGCGGTTGAATTCTATGAACGGACTGCCCGCCTGGACCTGGACAACTACAACAACGACACGGTTGACGGCTTGCACATCACTTCCATGAGCGGGAGCTGGCTGGCCATCGTGCAAGGCTTTGCCGGCATGCGCTACAACGAAGACGGCATCAGCTTTGCCCCATTCCTGCCAAAGAAGTGGTCCAGCTACAGCTTCAAGATCAACTACCGCGGCCGCATCTTGGCTTTGGCAGTTGAAAAGGACAAGGAAGTCAAGCTGACCCTTCTGTCTGGTGAAGACTTGCCAGTCAAGGTTTGGGACCAGGGAGTAACTTTGAAAGAAGGACAAAGCCAATGCTTAAAGGATTAATTTTTGACCTGGACGGGGTCATCACTGACACGGCTGTCTACCACCTCAAGGCTTGGCAAGACCTGGCCCGCGGCATCGGGATTGAACTGCCGGAAGAATTCGGCGACAAGCTGCGCGGCTTGTCCAGAATGGATTCTTTGGAAATCATCCTGGAATACGGGCACAAGGAAAACGACTACAGCCAGGAAGAAAAAGAAGCCCTGGCGGCCAAGAAGAACGAGGCTTACGTGAACGCGGTCAAGGACATGACCCGGGCCGACATCTTGCCAAAGATGGACGACCTGCTCAAGCAGGCCAAGGCTCAAGGCTTAAAGATGGGCCTGGCCTCAGCTTCCAAGAACGCTCCTTTGATTTTGAAGCAGCTGGATTTGGAAGACATGTTTGACGCCCGGGTTGACCCGGCCACCCTCAAGCACGGCAAGCCGGATCCGGAAATCTACATCCGGGCCCAGGAACTGCTTGGTTTGGAGAAGAATGAAGTAATTTCTTTCGAAGACGCGCCAGCAGGCGTAGCGGCCATCAAGGCGGCCGGCCAGTTCGCGGTCGGGATTGGCGATCCGATCGTTTTGAAAGGGGCCGACTACATCGTTGGTTCAACCAGCGCCTTGGATTTGACCGAGATTGAGAAAGTTTTTGAAGCAGGGAATTAGGTAAGGAAAAATGGTAAAAATCAACTTAAATCACATCTACAAGAAGTATCCAAACGCTGACGACTACTCAGTGTCAGACTTCGACCTGCACATTGGCGATCACGAATTTATCGTCTTTGTCGGCCCGTCTGGCTGTGGTAAGTCAACGACCTTACGGATGGTTGCCGGCTTGGAAGACATCACTGAAGGGACTTTGGAAATCGGTGGCAAGGTCATGAACGACGTGGCTCCCCGCGACCGCCACATCGCCATGGTTTTCCAGAACTACGCCCTTTATCCGCACATGACGGTTTACGACAACATGGCCTTCAGCTTGAAGCTGCGCCACTATGACAAGAATGAAATCGACAAGCGGGTCAAGAATGCCGCTGAAGTCCTGGGCCTGGCCCACCTTTTGGAACGGCGCCCAGCCGACCTGTCCGGTGGGCAAAGACAGCGGGTTGCCTTGGGTAGAGCGATCGTGCGTGACGCCCCGATCTTCCTGATGGACGAGCCTCTGTCCAACCTTGACGCCAAGCTCCGTGTCTCCATGCGGGCGGAAATCGCCAAGCTGCACCAGAACTTGAAGACGACCACCATCTACGTTACCCACGACCAGACCGAAGCCATGACCTTGGCTGACCGGATCGTTGTCATGAACGCCGGCCGGATCCAGCAGATCGGCACGCCAAAGGAAGTCTACAACAAGCCAGCCAACCAGTTCGTTGCCGGCTTCATCGGGTCACCGCAGATGAACTTCTTCAACGTGACCTACAAGGACGGCTACATTGACGATGGTCAAGGCATCAAGCTTAAGGTGCCGGAAGGCCGGGCCAAGACGCTGGACGCCAAGGGCTACAACGGCAAGCCGGTCGTAATGGGCCTGCGGCCAGAAGACATCCACATGGAAGAAGCCTTCCTGGAAACCTGGCCGGAAGCGGTCGTTTCCGCCAAGGTTGTCGTTTCCGAATTGCTGGGTGCAACCAGCCAGCTGTACATGAACGTTGACAAGACCGAATTCGTCGGCGTTGTCAACGCCCGTGACTTCCATAAGCCAGGCGACAGCGTCAAGGCGGGCTTCAACTTGAACAACGCCCACTTCTTTGACAAGGAAACGCAAGTAACGATTACCGATTAATTCCATCAAATATCGGACGCTTAAGAATAATTAATTCAGCTAATCAACTTGCAGCTCGAGCTGCAAGATGATGAAAAAATAAACAATTGTTTGTTTAGGAGGAAAAAATGAGTTTCTTTAAGAAGGCTGCTTTGAGCAGCGCGGCAGTATTGGCTGCCTTGAGTTTGTCAGCATGCTCCAAGAGCAGCAACAGCAGTTCATCAACTGCCGACAAGAAGGCATCACTTACCTTGTGGGTAGACACTGAACAAGTATCATACTACAAGGACATTGTTAAGGACTTCCACAAGAAGTATCCAAACATTACTGTTAAGGTTACCCAAAGTCCTAACGGTTCAGCTAACGCCAAGACTGACGTTGGTAAGGACGCTTCCAAAGCAGCCGACGTCTTTGAAGTTCCAAACGACCAATTAGGCCAAATGGCAAACGCAGGTTACATCAACCCGCTGTCACCAAGTGACACTGCCAACATCAAGAAGAACTATGTCACCCAGGCATACAAGGGCGTTACCTGGAAGGGCAAGGTTTACGCTTACCCATACGCTCAACAAGCCGACACGATCTACTACAACAAGTCCAAGCTGTCAGCCAGCGATGTTAAGGACTGGGACACTTTGACTTCCAAGGGCGTTCTGGCAACTGACTTCACCAACGCTTACACCATGTGGCCAATCTTCTTCTCAGCTGGCACTACCCTGTACGGGGAAAACGGTGAAAGCTTGAAGGGGTCAACCTTCAACAGCCAAAACGGTGTCAACGCTTTGACCTGGATTGCCAAGCAAAAGAGCAACAAGGGTGTAATGCAGACTTCAAACGCTTTGAACCAGCTGAAGAAGGGCAATGCTGACGCCATCATGGACGGTCCATGGAACGCTGCCAACATCAAGAAGATCTTGGGCAAGAACTTTGCTGTTGCCAAGTACCCAACTGTAACTGTTGGCGGCAAGAAGAAGCAATTGGAAGCCTTCTTGGGTATCGAAGGGTTCGCGGTTAACTCCCACACTTCAAATGCCAAGGCCGCTTCACAACTGGCTGCTTACATCACCAACAAGAAGTCACAATTGATCGCCCACGAAAAGGCTGGTCAAATCCCAGTTTTGAAGAGCGCTGTTAACTCAAGTGCCGTACAAAACGACCCAGTTGCCAAGTCAGTTATCGAAATGGCGCAACCAGGCAACTCAGTTCTGCAGCCAAAGCTGCCACAAATGGCAACCTTCTGGGACGGTGCAGCTCCTCTGATCAGCGGTACTTACGACGGCAAGATCAAGGCCAGCCAATACAAGGCTCAACTTGCCAAGTTCTCAAAGAAGATTTCTCAAAAGTAATTTAATTAAGCAGCAACAACTTTAATTAAGCTTGAGAAGGAGAGTAATGAAAAATGTTTAAAAGAAAAGGACATGTTCCTCCGGCAGCCAGCTACAAAGAAGTCTGGTCCAAGGGGGACGCGGCTGACAAGCTGTCCTTCTTCTTCATGGGCGCCAGCGCCCTGAAGAATAAGCAGTGGGCCAAGGGCCTCAGCCTGCTGATCAGTGAAATTGTTTTCCTGGTCTGGTTCATCTTTAGCGGGGCCAGTGCCCTCAGCATGCTGAGCAACCTTGGGGAAAACAAGACCAAGAGAGTCGTCTTTGACCAAGCTCAAGGCGTTTACGTGACTAAACAGCCAGATAATTCAGTCCTGATCCTCCTCTTCGGGATTATGGCTCTCTTCTTGGTCATCGGTTTCATCTGCCTCTACATTACCAACTTGCGCTCAACCCGGGCCAACTACATCAAGAAGCGTGATGGCAAGCACATTGCCACCAACAAGGAAGAACTGGCCAGCCTGCTGGACTCCCGCCTGCACGCGACCTTAATGTTCGTACCTTTGCTGGGGATTATCCTCTTCACTGTTTTGCCAACTGTCTTCATGATTTCCATGGCCTTTACCAACTACGACCGCCAACACCCGATCGGCTTCTCCTGGACTGGTTTCCAAGCCTTCGGCAATGTTTTGAGCGGGGACCTGGCCGGGACCTTCTTCCCTGTCCTGGGCTGGACCTTGATCTGGGCCGTAGCTGCCACGGCAACCACTTTCTTAGGTGGGGTGCTCCTGGCCCTCTTGATTGAATCCAAGGGGATCAAGCACCGGAAAGTATGGCGGACGATCTTCATCATTGCTTACGCTGTACCGCAATTCGTTTCCTTGCTGTTGATCGCGCAATTCCTGGACGCGCAGGGGCCTTTGAACACCCTGCTGCAGAACTGGGGCTGGATTTCAGGACCGATTCACTTCATCGACAATGAAGCTGCCCCTTGGGTAGCCCGGCTGACGGTCATCATCGTCAACATGTGGATTGGTATTCCGGTTTCAATGCTGGTTTCCATGGCAATTATCCAAAACCTGCCACAAGACCAGATTGAAGCAGCGAGAATCGACGGGGCTAACTCCTTCCAGATTTTCCACAACATTACCTTCCCGCAGATCCTCTTTGTCATGGGTCCGTCCTTGATTCAGCAGTTCATCGGCAACATCAACAACTTCAACGTTATCTTCCTGTTGACTGGTGGTAAGCCAATGAACAACAACTACAACGGTGCCGGCTCAACCGACCTTCTGGTCAACTGGCTCTACAACTTGACCTTCGGTCAGCAGCAGCGCTACAACGCCTCAGCCGTTCTGGGCATCTTGATCTTCATCTTGAGTGCGACGATTTCCTTGATCGCTTACCGTCACACCACTGCGTTTAAGGAGGGATAAAATTGAAGTCTTACTCTAACCAGAGAAAAGTATCCCTTTTCTTCAGATATTTATTGCTGACGATTTTGGCAATCTTATGGCTGATCCCCATTCTTTGGATCGTTTTGGCCAGCTTCTCATACAATGACACTGGCTTTATCTCAACCTTCTTCCCTGAAAAATGGACTTTGCAGAACTACATCGGGATCTTTACCAACTCCCAGTTCCCGTACCTGCACTGGATTATCAACACTTTGATCGTAGCGATTATTTCCGCTACTCTGTCAACCTTTATCCAAATCTCAGTTGCTTACGTTCTGTCCCGCTTACGCTTTAAATTCCGCAAGCCATTCCTGCAGATTGCCCTGGTTTTGGGCATGTTCCCTGGCTTCATGTCCATGATCGCCCTTTACTACATCTTGAAGGGGCTGAACATGCTGAACCTGGGCGGCTTGATCCTGGTTTACGTCGGTGGTGCCGGCCTTGGCTTCTACGTTGCCAAGGGTTTCTTCGACACTATCCCGCGGTCACTGGATGAAGCAGCTGAACTGGATGGTGCAACCAAATGGCAGGTCTTCACCAAGATCGGCCTGCCGCTCTCCAAGCCAATGATCGTCTACACAGCTTTAACGACTTTCATGGCACCATGGGTAGACTTCATCTTCTCCGGGATCATCCTCTCTACTTCAGGTGACCCAAAGACCTACACGATCGCGTACGGTCTGTACAACATGCTTTCTTCTTCAAAGGGGAGCGCGACGACCTACTTCGCCCAATTCGTGGCTGGCTGTGTCATCATCGCTATCCCAATCACGATCCTCTTCATCATCATGCAGAAGTTTTACGTCAGTGGGATTACTGCAGGTGCTGACAAGGGTTAACACACAAACCCAAACAACATTTCATTCAATCCTTGCCTTCTCAGCGAAAAGAATCTGAGAATATCTCGGATTCGATTAAAGAAAAACAGTGGAAGCTTCATAGAGAAGCTTTCCACTGTTTTTTTGTCTAAAATTGTCTAAAAACTACTGCTTATTTAAGGGGCCGGTAGAAGTCGATGCCGCTGGCGGCAGCGTAATCACCGGTTGTTTCCAGGATGCTGAGGCGGACAGCCTTGGCGCTGACCCCTCTGAGACCGATGACCTTGTTCTTGCAGTCACTGTTGAACTGGTAGTCAGATCCGTAGCTGGTAAAGTTTTCACCGTCGGTGGAGATTTCAACCCGCATCTTCAAAGGCCGGCCATCCCGGCTGCTGGCTCTTGGCAGGTAGATCAGCTTGTTTAATTCCGTTTGGTCCGGGAAGCTGAAGGTCAAAGTCAGTGGCTGGTCCTCACTTGGCTTGCCCACGCTTTGCCAGTCGGTTGCCAGTCGCCGGTCCAGGAGGTTTTTCAGCTGGTGGCCACGTTCACTTTCTTGGCTGGAAGTGACTTTGACATTGGAAATGATAAAGTCCCGCGGGTCCCGCTTGGTCTTGACCTGCAAGAGGTCGGACCATTCGGATACCTTGTAGCCAGCTTCATAGCGGAGGCGCAGCCGGTAGCCAGTGTTGGCGGCCAGGTCGGTGAAGGTGAAGATGTTCCCGCTGATCCCGGTGTAGAGCAGGCCGTTCAATTCGATCTGGACACTAGGCGTCCGCTGGGCCCACTTGACCGTCAAAGAGTGAGCGCTGATTTTATCCCGGTCGACTTCTACCTTGCCCGGCAGGGGCAGGGCGGCATCGGTGATCTGGTGAACCAGTTGCTCATTGGCGAAGCGGAAGTTGTTGATCAGGATTTCCAGCTTTTCCTGCTTGATGTCCCGCTCCTGCAACTTGATGATCAAAGCTGGGCGAGGGGTTGAGCCCAAGTCCTTGAAGCCTTCCGGCCAGCAGAACTTGTTGTCGTAGTAGAAGCCTTCCTTGGCTCTTTGCAGGGTTTCCGGCGTGCCGTATTCGGTCAAGGTGATGACTTCATTGTCGCCGGCCCGGAGCTGGATTTCATCTGGGTGCTGGTCACAATATATATAAAGGAAGGTTTTCTCTTTAATGGCCATATTCGGGTAGTAGCCGGTGGTTGGTTCGATGATCACGCGCAGCTTGCTGTCGGCCACATGGGTGCGGACGACGGTTTGGGCGCTGTTGTGCTTGTAGTCGCTTTGGTCGTTGTCGCTGTAAGTGCTGATGGAGGCGTCGCCTTGCGGGTAGAGAACGAAGCGCCGGTTGCCCAGGTCAAAGATGCTGCCGCCTCTGACGAAGACGGGCAATTGCCAAAGAGGGTACTTGCGCCGGTTGTAGACTCGGCCGCCCATCAAACGGTCGCCGGTAAAGAGGTCGATCCAGACAGTCTGCTTGTCGGGCAGGTAGATCCGGTCGCGGACGCTCATGCCTTGATTGTCAGACTTGCCGTTGACGATTGGCGCGACAAGCAATTGGTCGCCCAGCATGAATTCATCGGCAAAGTCCCGGCCGTAGCCAACCTGTTCATGCGGAAAGGCCATCAAGAGCGGCCGGACCAGGGGCAAGCCGTCTTGGGCCTGGCGGCTGAGGGCATAAAGGTAAGGCTTCAGCTGCTCGCGCAGGCCGAGGTAGGCCTTCATGATCCGGGAGACCTTGTTGTTGAAGGCGAAAGGGGTCTTGCTGAGAGGACTTTGGTCGTCAATGACGAAGAAAAGCGGGGTAAAGGTCTTCCATTCCAGGTCGCGGACGGCGACTTGGGCGTTTTCTTGCCCATGCTTGCCACCAGCAGCGGCCCCGATGAAGGGCAGGCCGGACAAACCAGCACCTAATAAGGTAGAGATTTGCGTTTTGATGCTGGACCAGTCGCCGCTGACATCGCCGAAGGCCAGGACAGCCTGGCCTTGGTAAGGAAGGAGGCTGTCGCGGATTAGGGTGAGGGGCTTGGCTTTCGGATTTTCCTTAGCCAGGTCGGAATTGACGGCGGTCAAGTCGCTGCTTGGGTCGTCGACCGCGGCAAATTCGCTGTGCCGGGCTAAAGGCTGGCCTTTTTCACTCCAGAAGCCTGGATGGCAGTTGCGATTTTGGGCATAGCTGGCAAAGGCGGCAAAGTCATCAGGCTTGGCCGCGGTTTGGTTTTCATAGTTGGGGATGATCCAGGATAATGGGAAGCCCCAGCGCTGGTAGCGGTCCAACATGGCCCGGGCGGAGAACTGGTAGTCCTTTTCCCCGTTCAGGCTAGGCAGGCGGGCGCCGGTTTCAGCCTTTCTTGAGTAGTAGCGGTTGTCTTCAAAGCGGACTGCTTCATGGCCCTTGCCGTCAGCTTCTTGCCAGGAGCCATCAAGGAAGTTGCCGAGGTGGCCGAAGGAGAGGGCGTAGCTGGGCAGCATGAAGGGTTTGCCCGTCAAATAATAGAAGCTGGACAGCAATTCTTGCGGAGAGTTTCCTATTATATAGTAGCTGTCAAAGACCGGGGTCCGGTGGCTTAAGATGGTGAGCTGGGAATTTTGCCGGCCGAAGTCGTAGTGACCGGTCGCGGTCGTGTTGCGCAGTTCGGCAAAGCCGGCGTTGGTCCAGAAGAAAGGCACGGCAGCCAGAACGCCGTCAGCCCCGGTGATACCATCGGTCTTGATGGTGATTTTTTCGCCCTTGTGGCTGAAGTGGCCGTTTTGAACTCCGCCGCCGTAGTAGTATTCGTTTTGCCCTTGTTTCAGAATTTCGATGCTGTGCTTGCCGCTCAGTTCGAGGGCAGAAGCTTGGACCATCCGCGGCCGGTGGACGGACTCGTCAAAGATGCTGAAGGTGCCGGTTTTCTGCTGGAAAATCAACTTGCAGCTGCCAGCGGTGATGATGAACATGTCGCTGGTCGCGTGGGCCGTGGCCCGGGCGAAACATTGCGGGTCGGGCTCGATGCCTTTGACCAGCATGTCGTCAGTTTCGGCAAATTCTTGACTTGGATCCAGCCAGTAGCGGAAGATGCCACTTGCGATCAAGTAGACGCGGGCGATCTCGCCGGTCGCGTAATGAAGCTCATAGTAATTTTCACGCTTATTGACGCCAACCAGTCTTCCTAATTGATGTCTTGAATTTTGCAGGTCTGCAGTCATAATCTTTTTCCTTTATGTCATGAAATATCTAATCTAATTATAGCCAAAAAGCCGATAAATTGGAAAAAATAGCCTATACTAGTTTGGGTTGCCAGGATGGGTTGCCGGATAAGCTGCAGACATATTTTATTCATAAAAAAGGAAGTACCTGTCTAACAATATTTAGCAAAAAGCTGAAAATACTTAGCGCTTGTTAAGCATAATATATAACAAAAAACTCTTTTTCACATTGACGCAAAAAACAAATAATGATATAATCAAAAAGAAAAAATAGGTTATTTTTATAAAACAAGGAGGAAAATGTAATGAAAAAAGCAAAATTATTGACGGCAGGGTTAATTGCAATGTCACTATTATCAGTAACTGGGTTAGTTGGTGCTGCAACATGGACCGCTGGAACAACTGGAGTACCCGGCTGGGGGCAATGGGGTGTAACTCAAAAGTCAAATTTGAAGACAACTAATAGCCAGTACGCGTCATTTAATGGTGATGCTATGCCAAATTCTTTTGGCTATAAAGTTAAATTAGTGAATAATGTTGGTGAAACACGATCAGCGGAAACTAATTTGCAAAAAAATAAAACAACTAGAGGGGGCAATAACACTGGCGTGAAAAATAAGCATTATCGTGCGGCAGTGAGATCTTCTAATTTCGAACCCAACTACAGCAATGTAAGACTGCACTTTAGTGCGGATAAAAAGTAGGTGAAAGGGATGAACTTAGTAAAGAATCGCTATGTTTTCGGTGGATTAGCCTTATTGACACTGGTTGATGCACAGAACCAGCTTGGCGCTATTGAGGCAAATAAGATGCTTAAGCCTAGTGCGAATTTGGCTTGGCAACTGTTTTATAACTCGCAGCTCGCGGGTGGATATGAGTCGATAATTCACTTTGTATTATTTTTGGCCTTATTCCCAGCAATCGTCAGCTGGATGCTGATCTATCAAAAGAACAGCAACTTGGACAGCAGCGCTCTGACCCGTGTAAATAGGCGGAACTATTGGGCTAAACAGGGGCTGCAGCTTTTTGTGCTAGCTGCCGTGTACCGCTTATTGCTGACTGCTATGGAACTTTTGCTTGTATCAGTCAAGTTCGGATATCTGGATTTTTCTCTTACTTTTAAGCAATCAGAAACTTCTTTTACGCTTTTTAGCCAAAATGCCAGCTTACAATTTTTGATTTATACTGTTATTTCAGCACTGGGCTGGGGAATTTGGGCTTTATTGACTTATAGTACTTGTCTCTTTGTCAAACGGACGATTTTGGTGATTCCTGTAGCCTTGCTGGTCAGTTTTGCTGGTTCAGTTCTTCCAATAGTCATTGCTCAAACGAATATTCCGGTTCTCTATGATTTTGCATACGCGCTGCTTTTTGGCAATATACAGGCTCCAGGTGTCATGACTGTTAATGGAAAACTAATGGGAGTTACAATTGTATATCCGCTTGTCAGCCTGATTTTTTATGCTGGCCTTTCTGTTTTGTTTGCGCGTCTTTATATGCATAGAGCAGGGCAAGGACTGCTGGATTAATGAAGCTGATTTTTTGGAATCCGAAAGCCAAGACTGTCTGGGGGATGATGCTCTTTTTAGCGCTTATTGCTCCTGTCATCTCACCGATAAAAAATCTGTTTGGAATTGGTTTGGCGGGCTTTTACACCTACTTAATCCAGCTACCGGCTTGCTTGATCATTTTGGGCTATGACTTGGCTCTTAGAAAGAGCCGGGAGCTAGTCGAATTACGTCAGTCGCTTGCTAAGGTTTATGTAAAAATTCTTCAGTTTAATCTGCTGACTGCTAGTCTCTTTTATGTAAGCCAGCTTGCGATTTGTTATTTGTTTGGAGCCCGCATTGCAGGACCAGCTGAGTTTCGGCTGACGATCATCATTCTGCTGGCTAAGTTTTTGATTCTGCTGCTGACAATGTCCTTGTATGCCTATAGCTTTACGTTGCCAAATGGCTGGCCGCTATTAGCAGCAGCCACATTATTGCCACTTTTATATCACTACTTAATTGAGCTTGGGCCTCTTTATGGTGCGCTTAGAGCTATTGGCAGTTTGTAGGACGATTAAGCTGATAATTTTTGGAGGAAAGAAATGTTAGAAGTTGACCACTTGCAGATGTCTTTTCAAGGGCAGGAAGTAATTAAGGACGCGACCTTTACCCTTGAGCCAGGCGACCTGGCCCACATCACCGGGCCAAACGGTTGCGGGAAATCTACCTTATTCAAAGCAATTACCGGCATCTACCAGGCAACTGGCGGTAAGTGCACTTTGGGCGAAAAAGACGAAATCGGCGCCTTGATTGAAAACCCTGGCTTCTTGGAATTCGCTGACTTGAAGAGCAACTTGAGTTTTCTGGCCAAGCTCAAGCATGAATTTGACTATGACTACACGCAGACTTTTTGCCAAAGACTGGGCTTGGATTTAGCCAGCAAGCAGCGCATGAGCAAGTATTCAATTGGGATGCGGCAGAAGGCCGGGATCATCCAGGCCATCATGGAAAAGCAGAACGTGATTCTGCTGGATGAACCGTCAAGAGGCTTGGACGCGGATTCCCTTGTGGTTTTCGCGGATTTGGTCAATGACCTGGCTAAAGAAGGGCGGAGCGTGGTGATCGCGTCCCACGATCAAGTGCCAGGCATCAACTACAACAAGCATTATGTCTTAGAGCAAGGCGTGCTGACTCAAAATGAAAATTAACAAACGGTTTCTGCAATTAAGCGTGATTGTCAGTTTGCTGGAAGTCTGGCTTATAGAAGTCCAAGGACCGCACAAAGCAGCAGCGGCAGGGCAGATCAGCTACGGGATCTACTTGCTCACTCCGGTCACTATCTTGTTTGGCCTTGGCCTTTTGGCTATGCAGCTGTGGATCTTCGTTTCCTGCCAGCAAGACCTGCAGGAAGTGTGGGTCTTCATGAAGGTGCGGCGACTGTCAGCGAAAGAAGAAAACCGCGCCATCTGGCAATTGCTCAGTCCAGGTTTGGCAACAGCTTATTGGCCCAACCTCCTTATTTTATTCTTGGCCT
>NZ_JBJEES010000136.1:0-23259 GCF_051873315.1 Lactobacillus sp. | reverse complement strand
CTACATGGGCATGCTGGCCACGATCATGAATGGTCTGGCCCTGCAAGATGGTCTGGAAACTGCTGGCGTGCCAACCAGACTGCAAACTTCAATCTCCATGCGGCAAGTTGCTGAACCTTACATCCGCCGGGTGGCAATCAGCCATATGGAAAAGAACCGGGTCGTTATCTTCGGCGGCGGCACTGGCAACCCATACTTCTCAACTGACACCACGGCCGCTTTGCGGGCAGCGGAAATCAACGCTGACGTGATCTTGATGGCCAAGAACGGGGTTGACGGGGTCTACACGGCTGACCCGAATCTGGATCCAAGCGCCAAGAAGTTTGCTGAACTGACCCAGCTGGACATGATCTCCAAGGGCCTGCAAGTCATGGACAGAACGGCCAGCTCCTTGTCCATGGATACCCATATTCCATTGATTGTCTTCAACGTCAACACTCCAGGCAACATCAAGCGGGTGGTTGAAGGTGAAAACATCGGGACCATTATCAGAGGTGACAAATAATGAACAACGAAACGATTGCTAAAGCCAAGAGCAATATGAACAAGTCCATCGAAGTCTACCAGAGCAATCTGGCGACTGTCCGGGCCGGGGTTGCCAACGCTTCCCTTTTGGACCGGGTGATGGTTGAATATTACGGGGTACCGACTCCGCTGGTCCAAATGGCCGGGATTACCATTCCAGAACCACGGGTTTTGATGATTACCCCTTACGACAAGACTTCTTTGAATGATATTGAACACGCCATTTTGGCCTCTGACCTGGGCCTCACTCCGGCCAATGACGGTAACGTTATCCGCCTGGTTATCCCGCAACTGACTGGGGAACGGCGGCAGGAAATTGCCAAGGAAGTTGGCAAGCTGGCTGAAGAAGCCAAGATTGCTGTCCGCAATGTCCGCCAGGAAGCCATGAAGGCTTTGAAGAAGCAAGAAAAAGACGGCGAAATCACTGAAGACGAAGAACGGCGCCTGGAAAAGGAAGTCCAGAAGGTCACTGACGAATCAACCAAGAAGATTGACCAAATGGCTGACAACAAGCGCAAGGAAATCACTCAGGGTTAATTATGGATAAGAATAAGCAGCTGAATCATTTGGCGATCATCATGGACGGCAATGGCCGCTGGGCGAAGAAGCGACACATGCCGCGCTTCATGGGCCACAAGGCCGGGATGGATAACGTTGAAAAGATTGCGCTCGCGGCAGATGAGTTGGGAATTAAAGTCCTGACTCTTTATGCTTTTTCGACGGAAAACTGGGCCCGGCCCAAGGATGAAGTCAATTATTTGATGAACCTGCCGGTCAAGTTTTTTGACAAGTTCATGCCCCGCCTGCAGGCCCACAATGTGAAGGTCAACATCATGGGCTATCTGGATGCCTTGCCGGACTCAACCAGAGAAGTTGTTGAGCGGGCCATGGCAGAAACGGCTGAAAACACTGGCCTGGTATTGAATTTTGCCTTCAATTACGGGTCAAGAAAAGAAATCGTTTCAGCCGTGCAGGCTTTGGCCAAAGAAGCCGCCGAAGGAAAAATTCAGCCTGGCGAAATTACTGAAGACATGGTATCCGCTAAGCTGATGACCGCCAAGTTCGCTCCGTACTCTGACCCGGACCTTTTGATCAGAACCTCTGGCGAGCAGAGAATCAGCAATTTCCTGCTCTGGCAGATTGCGTATTCAGAGCTTGCCTTTACGGACAAGGCCTGGCCGGACTTCGATGAAAACGACTTGGCCGAAATGGTTAAGATTTACCAGCACCGGGACCGGCGCTTTGGTAAATTAGATGAAACAGATAGTTAGGTAATATGAAACAAAGAGTAATTACAGCAGTTGTTGCTTTATTGATTTTTATCCCGGTTTTGATTGCCGGGGGCATGTGGATTGATTGGCTGGCTGCCTTTCTGGCCGCTGTCGGCATCAGTGAAGTCTTCTTGATGAAGAAGCAGATTCTGGTCTCAGTTGACTTTACCCTGGCAGCCCTGGCCACCTTGACCTGGACCGTGCCCAACTCCTTCTTCGGCTTTTTGCCAAAAAACTGGAGCAAGTGGGGCGTATTCTATGCCTTGGTAATGCTGCTCTTGACCTGGACGGTTTTGTCCAAGAACAAGACGACTTTTGATGACATCGGCGTGTACGTTCTGTCAAGTTTGTACATCGGGACTGGTTTCCATTACCTGGCAGCAATCAGAAACAGCGATCCGGCCCACGGCTTGTGGCGGCTGCTGTTTGCCTTCGTGATCGTCTGGACGACTGACACGGCTGCTTACATGGTTGGCCGCAAGTTCGGCAAGCACAAGCTCTGGCCAGTGATCAGCCCGAACAAGACCTGGGAAGGGTCAATCGGTGCCGTGATCATCGCGGTTATCGTTACCGCGATTTACGTCAACCTGGCTCCAGTTGGCGGCGACAAGACCAGCTTGATCATTGCTTCCTTCTTCCTGTCAATCGTCGGCCAGATGGGCGACCTGGTTGAATCAGCCTACAAGCGCTTCTACGGCGTCAAGGACTCCGGCAAGATCTTGCCGGGCCACGGCGGGATCCTGGACCGGTTTGACAGTACGCTTTTTGTTTTGCCAATCGTTGCCCTGATCTTTGGAATTTAGGAGGTAGCCGTGAAAAGTATTCTAGCCTTTATTATTGTTTTTGGCCTGGTGGTCTTTGTTCACGAATTTGGACACTTTTTCGTGGCGAAAAAGGCCGGTATTTTGGTGCGCGAATTTTCAATCGGCATGGGGCCAAAACTGGTTCAGTGGCGGCCCGGACAAACCACTTACACCATCCGCTGGCTGCCTTTAGGCGGCTATGTCCGCCTGGCCGGCCCCGATGAACAGAGTGAAATCGATCCTGGGACGGCTGTTGTCTTGGAACTGAATGAGGCTGGAATTGTCACGCGAATCGATGCTTCAGAATCGGACCTGCCGATTGAAGGCCGCCCCTTGCGGGTGACCAAGGCAGACCTGGTTGATGACTTGACGATTGAAGGATATGAAAACGGGGATGAGAGCCAGCTGGTGACCTACAAGGTCGACCATGACGCGACCATGATCGATGAAACGGGCACTGAGCTGCAGATTGCCCCCCGGGACGTGCAGCTGCCGGCGGCCAAGCCTTGGAAGAAGCTGGCAACCTCTTTTGCCGGACCTTTCATGAATATCGTTTTGGGCTTTGTGGTCTTGATGATTTACAGTTTTGCCTCAGTTGGCCCGGCAACGACGACTGTCGGTCAGGTAGCGGCAAACTCCCCAGCTCAGCACGTTTTGCAAAAGGGTGACCAGATCGTGGCCATCAATGGCCAGAAGATAAGTACTTTTGACCAGGTCAGCCAGGCAATCTCTTCTTCCAAGGGCAAGACCATGACTGTCAAGGTCAAGCGGAAGGGGAGCGAAAAGTCAGTCAAGCTGACGCCAAAGTACTCAAAGAAGACTAAGTCTTACCTGGTTGGTATCGTTGCCCAGGCCGACAATTCATTTTCCGCCAAGCTGAAGCGGGGCTGGGATTTGAGCTGGCAGGTGACGGGGATGATCTTCCAGGCCCTGGGCAACTTATTCAAGCACTTCAGCTTAAACAAATTGTCCGGTCCAGTCGGGATCTACTCGGAAACCTCTAAGGCAACTTCCATGGGTCTGACCTACATGTTGGCCTTTGTCGGCATGCTGTCCATCAACCTGGGGATCGTTAACTTGATTCCGATTCCCGGCCTGGATGGGGGCAAGCTTTTGCTGGAACTTATCGAGCTCCTGCGGGGCAAGCCAATTCCAGAGGAGCATGAAACAGTCGTTGACTTGATCGGGGTGGTCTTCTTGCTGATTTTGATCATCGCGGTAACGGGTAACGATATCTACCGCTACTTTATCAAATAGTCCTTAAAATAATAAATGTTTAGGAGAATTTAGTTAATTATGCGTCAATCAATCTTTTTCATGCCGACGCTGAAGGAAACTCCAGCCGACGCGGTTGCAAAGAGCCACCAAGTAATGCTGCGGGGCGGCTACATCCGGCAGGTTACGGCTGGTGTCTACTCATACCTGCCGCTGGGCTACAAGGTCTTGCGCAAGACTGAAAAGATCATTGAAGAAGAAATGGCCAATGCTGGCGTGGTTGAAATGATCATGCCGCACATGCTGCCAGCTTCAATGTGGGAAGAATCAGGCCGTTTGCCGAAGTACGGTCCGGAAATGTTCCGTTTGAAGGACCGGCATGGCCGGGAAATGTTGCTAGGGCCGACCCACGAAGAAACTTTTACTGAAGTTGTGGCTAAGAGCCTTAAGTCATACAAGCAGATGCCTTTGCATCTTTACCAGATTCAAACCAAGTTCCGGGATGAAAACCGGCCACGTTTCGGTCTTCTCCGGGGCAGAGAGTTCGTCATGCTTGACGGCTACAGCTTCGCGGCCAGCCGGGAGCAGCTGGACAAGCAGTTTGAAGATGAAAAGGCAGCTTACCTCAAGATCTTCAAGCGCACGGGCGTTGAAGTGCGGCCCGTTATTGCTGACTCCGGGACCATGGGCGGCAAGAACTCCACTGAATTCCAGGCACCTGCCGCTGTTGGCGAAGACACTATTGCCACCAACGCTTCCGGCACTTACGCCGCCAACTTGGAAATGGCGGTCAGTGTTGACACCTTCAAGCAAGAGCCTGAAGAACTGAAGGCAATGGAAAAGGTTGCTACTCCAGGCTGCGATACAATTGACAAGCTGGCTGAATTCTTGCAAGTGCCAGCAACCAGAATCGTCAAGAGCATCCTCTACATCGTTGATGAAAAGAAGAAGGTTCTGGTTTTGATCCGGGCTGACAAGGAAGTCAACGAAGTCAAGCTGACCCACCTCTTGGACTGTGACAGCTTGCGGGTTGCTGAAACTAGCGACTTGGAAGAACTGACCGGGGCTGGCAAGGGCGGCGTTGGCCCGGTAAACGCTGACTGGGCTGACGAAATCGTGGCTGACGAAACCGTTAAGGGCCTTTACAACGTGGTTGTTGGCGCGGGCGAAAGCGATGCCCAATTCATCAATGCCAACCTGGACCGGGACTTCAAGGCTGACCGCTTTGCTGACCTCCGGGTTGCCAATGAAGGCGAACCAGACCCGGTTGACCATGAACCACTGCAGTTTACTACCTCAATTGAAGTTGGTCACATCTTCAAGCTGGGGACCTACTACACGGAAACCATGGGGGCCAAGTTCCTGGACCAAAACGGCAAGTCCCAGCCAGTTATCATGGGCTCATATGGGATCGGGGTTACCCGTCTGCTTTCAGCCGTTGTTGAACAGCACGCGACTGAAAACGGGGTTGCCTGGCCAAAGGAAATCGCGCCATTCGGTATTCACATCATCCAGATGAAGATGAAGGATGAAATTCAAAGCAAGCTGGCCGAAGACCTGGAAGCCAAGTTTGCCAAGTATGACGTCCTTTATGACGACCGTAATGAACGTCCAGGCGTTAAGTTCAACGATGCTGACCTGGTTGGCGCGCCAATCAGAATTACTGTTGGCCGCGACGCTGCTGACGGGATCGTTGAAGTCAAGCGCCCAGGCGACGAGCAAGCACAAAAGCTGGCCGTTACCGATCTGGAAGACTTTATTGCCAGCGAATTAGATTAGGATTGAACTCTCGTGACTGATAAAAACCAACTTTTTCTCAAATTGTTAAAACAGGTCGGCTTCCCGGCAGGGGCAGCTGACGAAGCGGTTTTACAGGCAGGGGAGATAAAAAACGTGGATGTCTACAGAAAAGAACGTAGATGGGATATCCACGTTTTTTTTACTACTCCACTGCGTTTTGAAAGCTACAACGCCTTGAACCAGGCGATTAAGCATGAATTTAACGACTTTGTCGACACCCGTCTGTTCGTTGAAACAGCAGACGGCCAGCAGCAGTACCTGCCAGACTACTGGCACTACGCGGTTGAAAATTCAGAAGTCTTGTCCGCCAATCCAGCTGCTCAGAATTTCCTGGTCGGGCAAACGCCCCATGAGGATAGCGGCCGCTGGATCATTCCGATTAACGGGCAGCTTTTTGACAAAATGCTGGAGCAGCGGCTTTTGGACAGTTTCTCTTTAGAACTGCGCGACTATGGCTTCTTTAACGTCAAGCTTTTAACAGAAGTTGACGAACAGGGCGGGCAAAGTGACTTTGAAAGCCTGGCCCAGCTGGTGGAAGCCCATGAAAAAAACATGCAGGAAGCCTTCCAGCAGGCCCCGGCCAAGCCAAAGCCAGCTCCCCGGCCTAGCTACCAGGGCCGGCGGGGCAAGAAGGCCAGTTTTGGCCCAGGCGCCATCAGTGACAATGCTGAAATCACTCAGTTAAAAGACCTGTCAGAAGATCAACGCAGCGCCGTTGTCGAAGGCCATGTCTTCAAGGCGGAAATGCAGGAACTACGGTCGGGATCCTTTATTTTTAATGGGGAAATGACTGACTATACCGGTTCTGTCTCCTTTAAGAAATTCGTCCGTGATTCCGACAAGGAAGAAATCGAATACCTAAAGGGAATCAAGCCTGGTGTTTGGATCCGCATGCAGGGCAGCCTTAAAGATGACCAATATGCCCATGACTTGATCTTCAACATCTACAGCATGGAATTAACCGAGCACATGGGCCGGCAGGAAGCTTACCAGGGTGAAGAAAAGCACGTGGAGCTGCATGTCCACACCAACATGAGCCAGCTGGACGCGACTGCTGACGTGGCAGACATCATCAAGACAGCCAAGAAGTTCGGCCAGCCCGCCATTGCGATCACTGACCATGCCGACTTGCAGGCCCTGCCAAATGCTTTTGAAGCGGGCAAAAAGAACGGGATGAAGGTCATCATGGGCCTGGAAGCCAACATGGTCGAAGACCACGGTCTGCTGGTTTTAAACCCGGCACATATGCGGTATGAAGACCAGGAATTCGTTATTTTCGACGTTGAAACGACGGGTTTGTCTTCGGTTTACGACACGATCATTGAAATTGGGGCCGTCAAGATGAAGAATGGGGAAGTGATTGAACGCTTTGATAAATTTATCAATCCCCACCACCCTCTGTCTGAAACCACGATCAATTTGACCTCGATCACCGATGAAATGGTCCAAGCAGCTGATAACGAAGATATTGTGATCAAGCAGTTTATGGACTTTTATGGCAATGATCCGCTCTGCGGGCACAATGTCCAGTTCGACGTGGGCTTTGTCAACGCTGCCTTGAAGCGTTGCGGCTATCCAGAAATCAGCCAGCCAGTTGTCGACACTTTGGAAGTTTCCCGCCTGTTGCACCCGGAACAATCCCGCCACACCTTGGACTCGCTTTGCCGCAAGTACAATGTGGTCCTGGAACACCACCACCGGGCCAACCAGGACGCCGAGGCAACCGGCTACTTGATGTTCAAGCTTTTAGATGCCTTTAATGACAAGTACCAGGAAGACGATCTGGGCAAGATGAACGATTACAGCAACGGTGAAGGCTACAAGCGGGCCCGGCCAACCCATATTACGGTCCTGGCCCAGAATCAAAAGCCTGGCCTGCGGAATTTGTATGAACTGGTTTCCTTGGCCGGAATCAAGTACAACTTCAAGGGGCTGAGAACTCCCAAGTCAGAACTTCGCCGCTTGCACGCCGGCCTTTTGTACGGGTCTGCCTGCAGCCAGGGGGAAGTCTTCATTGCCATGATGCAGAAGGGCTATGAAGAGGCTAAAAAGAAGGCGGAATTCTACGACTTTTTGGAAATCCAGCCTCCATCAAACTATTCCAGCCTGATCGCGGATGGCTTGATCGCCGATGAAAGCCAGTTGGAAGAAATTTTGACCAACATCTATAAGCTGGGCAAGGAGCTGAATAAACCAGTCGTAGCAACCAGTGATGCTCACTATATCGACAAGCATGAAGCCATCTACCGGGACGTTTTGCTGGCCGCCCAAAGGGGCAACCCGAACCGGAACAAGCAGCACCCGGACCTGCACTTCTATACTACCCAGGAGATGCTGGATGAATTCAGTTTCATGGGTGAAGAAGTTGCTAAAGAAGTGGTCATCAGCAACCCAAACAAGATCAATGCCATGATCGATGAAGGGGTGCAGCCAGTCCAAGACGAGAGCTTCCCGCCAAAGATTCCGCATACTGCTGAGCGGGTACGCAAGCTGACCTATGACAAAGCTCATGAACTTTATGGTGACCCCTTGCCGGACAATATCCAGGCCCGGCTTGACCGGGAGCTTGATGCCATTATCGGTAACGGCTACGGGGTCGTTTACCTGATTTCCCAGATGCTGGTAGCCAAGTCAGTTAAAGACGGCTACCTGGTTGGTTCCCGGGGCTCTGTCGGTTCCAGTCTGGTCGCAACTATGATGGGAATCACGGAAATCAACCCGATGCCGCCCCATTACCGTTGCCCGAAGTGCAAGAAGTCAGAATTTTTTGAAAATGGCGAATATGCCTCAGGCTTTGACTTGCCGGATAAAAAATGTCCTGACTGCCAGGTCATGATGGTTAAAGACGGACAGAACATCCCATTTGAAACCTTCCTCGGCTTCCACGGCGACAAGGTGCCCGACATCGACTTGAACTTCTCCGGTGACTACCAGCCAGTTGCCCACAACTTCATCAGAGTTATGTTTGGGCCAAACCACTCCTTTAAAGCCGGTACGGTTGGTACCCTGGCTGATAAAAAAGCGATCGGCTATGCCAAGCACTACCAGGATGAGCACCCGGAAATCAAGATGAACAACGCGGAAGTCGACCGCCTGGCTATTGGGGTTACCGGGGTCAAGGCCACGACTGGCCAGCACCCGGCCGGGATCGTCGTTTTGCCGGATGACAAGGATATCTATGAACTGACTCCTTTGCAGTATCCATCAGATGACATTTCCAAGGAGTGGAAGACGACCCACTTCGACTTCCACCAGATCCACGACAACCTCTTGAAGTTCGACATCCTGGGCCACCAGGACCCGACCATGATCAGAATGCTGCAGGACTTGTCCGGGATTGATCCTTTGACTATTCCAACCGATGACCCCAAGGTCATGTCCCTCTTCTCCAGCCCGGAAGCTTTGGGGGTTACTCCAGAGCAGATCAATTCCAAGACCGGGACCCTGGGTCTGCCGGAATTCGGGACGCCTTTTGTCCGGGGGATGCTGGAAGAAACCAAGCCGTCAACTTTTGCCGAGCTCCTGCAGATTTCCGGCCTGTCCCACGGGACGGACGTCTGGCTGGGCAATGCTGAAGAGCTGATCAATAACGGCACTTGCAAGTTAAAGAGCGTGATCGGCTGCCGTGACAACATCATGACTGACTTGATCCACTGGGGAGTCAAGGAAGAAGTCGCCTTTTCAACCATGGAAACTGTCCGGAAGGGGAAGGGGATTTCTGATGAGAATATGGCCGTCTTAAAGGAAAACAAGAACATTCCAGACTGGTACATTCCGTCTTGTTTGAAGATCAAGTACATGTTCCCGAAGGCCCACGCGGCCGCCTATATCTTGATGGCCCTGCGGGTAGCCTGGTTCAAGGTCTACTATCCGGAGATCTACTATGCCGCCTACTTCTCAGTCAGAGCCGACAAGGTTGACCTGGAAGCCATGAGCCGAGGTAAAAATACAGTTGTCGCCTTGATCAACCGGATCAAGGAAAAGGGGACCGCGGCCACCAAGCTGGAAAAGGACCTGCAGACCTATATGGAACTGGTTAACGAAGCAATTGAGCGGGGGATCAATTTCAAGATGGTTGACATCAACGAGTCTGAAGCCACGACTTACAAGATCGTTGACAAGCACACCATCCTGGCTCCTTTTAACGCGGTTGACGGCTTAGGTGACTCCGCGGCCAAGCAGATCGTGGCTGCCCGCAGTGAAGCCCCGTTTTTGTCAAAGGAAGACTTGCAGGTACGAGGCAAGGTCTCCCAGAAGATCATGGACTTCTTTGAAAACAACAATGTCTTAGAAGGGATGCCTGACCAAAACCAACTTTCCCTCTTCTAAGAGCTTCCTATTTACAAGTGGGAAAAATTTTGTTATAATCTTTTTCAGATCGAATATGGTAAATTCGAGTGAGCAGCAATGCTCACTCTTTTTATTACGGAGGAAAATTTTGCCAAAAAACTTAACACCTATCCAAGAAGCAATCGAACCGGTCATTAGCGGTCATGACTGTGAACTTGTTGATTTGGAATATGTCAAGGAAAAGAGTCAAGACTATCTGCGAATCTACGTGGACAAGCAGCCAAACGGGATTGACATCGAAACGATTGCGGAGCTGAGTGAGTTGGTTGGAGAAAAATTGGACTCAATGCAGCCAGATCCGCTGCCAGACCCGTACATCTTGGAATTGTCCTCACCGGGCCTGGAAAGACCGATCAAGAAGGAGCAGGACTGGGAAAAGGCCAAGGGCCAGTACATCCACGTCGGCCTCTACCAAAAGTTGGAAGGCGAGAAGGTCTTTGAAGGTCATTTGCTTGACCTGGACGACCAGGAGATTAAACTGGAAATCAAGATCAAGACCCGGCGCAAGCAGCTGACTATTCCGCGCAAGCAGATCGCCAGCGCCCGTTTTGCAATCGAATTTTAGAAAGAGTGATCCAAAACTTATGTCAAAAGAAATGCTGGAAGCCTTTGACGTCTTGGAAAAGACCAAGGGCATCAAACAAGACGTTATCGTTGAAGCCATGAAGGCCGCTTTGGCCGCTGCCTACAAGAAAAACTACGGCCAGGCTGAAAATGTTGAAATCGACTTTAATGAAAAGAAGGGCGATTTCAAGGTCATGGCTTTGAAGACGGTAGTTGACGAAGTGCAAGACGACCGGGTGGAAGTCAGCTTGAAGGATGCCTTGGCCATCAACCGGGCTTACGAAGTTGGCGACACGATCAAGTTTGAAGTTACCCCAAAGAACTTCGGCCGGACCGCGGCGGCTACGGCCAAGCAGGTCGTAATGCAGCGCCTGCGTGAAGCTGAAAATGCCCACATCGTCAATGAATACTCTCAATATGAAGATGAGCTGGTTACCGGGACGGTTGAAAGAACTGACAACCGCTTCGTTTACGTCAACATCGGCAATGTTGAAGCGGTCATGGACATCAAGCGCGACACTATTCCAGGTGAACACTATAACCCACAAGACCGGGTCCGTGTCTTGGTAACTAAAGTCGGTGCTGACGGCAAGGGGGCCCAGATCCGGGTATCCCGGACTGCCCCTGACGTAGTCAAGCGGCTTTTTGAACAAGAAGTACCTGAAATCTTTGATGGCACGGTGGAAATCATGTCCATTGCCCGGGAAGCCGGCGAAAGAACCAAGATTGCCGTTAAGTCCAACGACCCGAACATTGATCCAGTCGGTACCTGTGTCGGCCCGCGCGGCAGCCGGGTGCAGAACGTGGTCAATGAACTGGGCGGGGAAAACATCGACATCGTTCAGTATGAAGAAGACCCATCTGACTACATCGCCAATGCCTTGAACCCAGCTGAAGTTATCGCTGTTCAGTTCGAAGACGAAGACGATGAAAAGAAGGCCTTCGTGATCGTGCCGGACTACCAGCTTTCCCTGGCCATCGGCAAGAAGGGGCAAAACGTCCGCCTGGCTGCCCGCTTGACTGGCTACAAGATCGACATCCGGCCAGAGTCAGAAGTCGAATTTGTTGACGAAAGCGAAGTAGAAGACGAAACTGAAGTAGCAGAAGATCAAGACCTGGGTCAAGCAGAAGCTGCAGATGAACAAGCAGAGACTGAAGCTGACGAAAGTGCAGAAGCTGAAGAAGCGGAAGACCTGGATCTTGACGAAGAAGAATAGGTGATTTCCTTGAAAAAGAGAAAAATCCCCATGCGGAAGGACTTGTTGACCGATACGATGCAGCCGAAGAAGGATCTGGTCAGAATCGTCGTTGACAAGGAAAAGAATGTTTCTGTTGATCCAAGTGGCAAGAAGCCAGGCCGCGGTGCTTATGTGTCCTTAGAGCCAGAAAAGATCGCTGCTGCCCGTAAGTCAAAGGTGCTGGAACGCAGTTTGGGCGTGAAGGTCGCCGATGAATTTTACGACGAGCTCTTCGCTTACGTGGACCACCAGAAGGCAAGAAAAGAATTATTTGGTGATCAAAAATAATTAACAATCGAGAGAAAGCCTTAAATTTGCTTGGTTTGGCAACCCGGGCCGGAAAGACGGTTTCGGGCACGGACATCGTTTTGGCCAAATTGAAGAAGGGCAAGCTTAAGTGCGTTATCATCGCGAATGATTTAGCAGAAAACAGCCGGAGCGAGATCGAAGCTGCCTTGAAGGCCCACCCAACTCCATTGCTGGACGTCTTCACGGAAGCTGAACTCAGCCAGGCTGTAGGTAAGAAACGCAAAGTTTTGGCATTAACAGATCGTGGTTTTGCGAAAGCCTTGCTGGATAAGATTAAAGAAGGAGTGTGATCTAATGACCAAGAAACAAGAAAACGAAACTTCAAAGGAATTGGGCATGGATAACAAGAAAACCAGCGGCAAGTCTGGTAAATTAAAGATTTCAGTCAGTGCTATTCGCAAGGGCGAAAAGAAGACTGAAGGCAAGAGACCAAATTCCCGCCGCCGGGCAAACAACCACTCTAACGACCACAGCAAGCGCCGCCGGCCAGCAGCCCAAGATTTGCTGAAGGATCTCAAGCAAAAGCAGCGAGCTGATGAAGTCCGCCTGGACCAGGAAAGCAAGGCTGCCAAGCAGGAATACAAGAAGTCTTTAAGCAAGGCTGCTGCCAGCGAAAGCAAGCCGGTTGTGAGGAAGGTCGAAAGTGCCGACAAGGCAGCTGAAACTGCAACTGAAGCACCAAAGGTCCGCGGGCCAAAGATCTTGAAGCCATCCCCAGCTCGCCTTAAGCAAAACCAGGCAAGCAGTGAAAAGCCCGCTGCCAAGTCTTCATCTTCTCGCCGGCCAAGTTCCCGGCCAAGCTTTACTGAAGCGCCAATGCCTGAAAACAAGGATAACCGCCGCAGAAACAGCGGCAAGCCTGGCCGCAAGGGGCAAAATGCCTATGCTGACCAAGGCCGTGGCGCAAACAGCGACCGCAGCGAACGGCGCAAGCGCAAGAACAAGAAGCACCAAAACGCGCCACAAGTCAAGAAGCAGGTTACCCAAAGAAAGGATCGTCCGCTTCCAGAAAGCTTTGAATACGAAGTCGGCATGAACGCGCAAGACCTGGGCAAGATCCTCCACCGGGAACCAGCTGAAATCGTGAAGAAGCTCTTCATGCTGGGGATCATGACCAACCAGAACCAGTCTCTGGACAAGGATACGATCGAACTCCTGGCTGCTGACTACGGTATTGAAGCCGTGGAAAAGGTCCACGAAGACATTTCCGACATCGACAACATTTTTGCCCAGGAAATGGAAGAGTCCAAGAACTCTGAAAACCAGGTTGTCCGTCCGCCAGTCGTAACCATCATGGGTCACGTCGACCACGGTAAGACTACCTTGCTGGACCGCCTGCGCCACACCCGGGTTTCTGAACACGAAGCCGGCGGGATCACCCAGAACATCGGTGCCTACCAGGTCCGGATCAACGACCGTTTGATCACCTTCCTGGACACCCCAGGTCACGCGGCCTTCTCAAGCATGCGGGCCCGCGGGGCGGAAATCACCGACATCGTCGTTTTGATCGTTGCCGCTGACGACGGGGTTATGCCGCAGACCATCGAAGCCATCGACCACGCCAAGAGCGCGGGCGTGCCAATTATTGTGGCCATCAACAAGATGGACCGGCCAGGCGCCAACCCTGCCCACGTTACTGAACAGCTGATGCAGTATGAACTGATTCCAGAAAACTATGGTGGTTCAACCATCTTCGTCAACATCTCAGCTAAGACCGGGATGGGGATTGACGAACTTTTGGAAAACATCATCTTGGAAGCCGACATGCTGGAACTGAAGGCTGACCCGAAGCAAAAGGCGATCGGTACGGTTGTCGAAGCTCGTTTGTCCCGGGGCAAGGGTCCAGTTGCCGACGTCTTGATCCAGCAGGGTACCCTGCGGATTGGTGATCCAATCGTTGTCGGTGACACCTTCGGCCGTGTCCGGACCATGACCAACGACAAGGGCCACCAGGTCAAGAAGGCTACGCCATCAATGCCTGTTGAAATTACTGGTTTGAATGACGTGCCGGAATCAGCCGACAAGCTGGTTGTCTTTGATGATGAAAAGACTGCCCGCGCGGTTGGTGAAGCCCGGGCCCAGCAGTCCCTGCAAAAGCAGCGTGAAAACGTTCAGCACGTTACTCTGGACAACCTCTTTGACACGATGAAGCGGGAAAGCATGAAGTCTGTCGACATCGTTTTGAAGGCTGACGTGCAAGGGTCTGCTGAAGCCTTGGCCCAATCCTTCCAAAAGATCGACGTTGAAGGCGTCCGGGTCAACATCATCCACTCCGGCGTCGGGGCCATCAATGAAAGTGACGTTACCCTGGCCAGCGCTTCAAACGCCTTGATTATCGGTTTTAATGTCCGGCCAACGGCTACGGCCAAGAGCCAGGCTGCTCAAGAAGGCGTCGACATCCGCCTTTACAGCATCATCTACAAGGCTATCGATGACGTTAAGGCCGCTATGCAAGGGATGCTGGAACCAACTTACGAAGAAAAGGTTATTGGTAACCTTACTGTCCGCGAAACCTGGAAGGTATCCAAGATCGGGACCATCGCTGGTGCCTTTGTCGACAACGGCTACGTTACTAGAGAATCAGGCATCCGGGTTATCAGAGACGGCGTGGTCAAGTACGACGGCAAGGTTGCCTCACTGCGCCGGTTCAAGGATGACGTCAAAGAAGTCAAGGCAGGCTTTGACTGTGGTTTGACCATTGAAAACTTCAACGACATCAAGGAAGGCGACGAACTGGAAGCCTACGAAATGCAGGAAGTTAAGCCAGGTTAACAGGAGGCTGAAATGAAGCACAGAAAAGGACGGGTTGAAGGAGAAATCCTGCGGGAACTGACCAAGATCATCCGCAAGAACATCCGCGATCCCCGGGTCAGCGACGTGACTTTTACCGCCGTGGAGTGCAGCAATGACTTTTCATACGCGACTGTCTACTACAGTCTGCTGACTGAAGATGAACAGGCGCAAAAAGAAGCGGAAGCCGGCTTGGAAAAGGCTAAGGGAACCATGCGGCACTTGCTCGGCCAGAGCTTGACCATGTACAAGGTTCCAGAATTGATTTTCAAGCGGGACCAGTCCGTGATCTACGGCAGCAAGATCGACCGTTTGCTTGCTGACTTGAAGAAGCAGGAACAAGATCGCCAAAACTAGCAAAAAGCGCCTTCGGGCGCTTTTTTGCGTATAAAGAAGAGGAGAAAAAGATGTTCAACGGAATTATCGTAATCGATAAGGCAGCGGGCATGACCAGCGGGGACGTGGTTTATAAGCTGCGTCGGCTCTTAAAGCAAAAGAAGATCGGCCATGCCGGAACCCTGGACCCGGAAGTCACCGGCGTTTTGCCTATTGCTCTGGGTCAGGCAACAAAATTGATTGAGCTGATGCATGAGCGGCCAAAAGCTTATGTTGGTGAAGGGATGCTGGGCCTGGCAACTGATTCTTACGACCTGGAAGGGAAGGTTTTGGCGGAGAAAGCCCTGACTGAGCCGGTCAGTGACCAGGCCATCAAAGAGGCCATGCAGTCTTTGACTGGGGAAATCGTCCAGCAGCCGCCAATTTATTCCGCGGTCAGAGTCAATGGCAAGCGGCTCTACGAATATGCCAGAGAAGGGATTCCGGTTGAGCGGCCCAAGCGGTCTGTCCAGGTTTTTCGCTATGACTTGACGCGGCCAAGCCAGTTTGACCCAGAAAAAGGCCGGCAGACTTTTTCTTATGAAGTTGAATGTTCTAAGGGGACCTATGTCCGCAGCCTGGTCAACGACCTGGGCGATAAATTGGGCTTGCCGGCAGTGATGACCAAATTGCGGCGGACGGCCAGTTCTGGCTACAAACTGCAGGACGCGGTCACTTTGGAAGAACTGGCGGAGAATTTGGACCATGCTGAAGATTATATTCAGCCAATCGACAGCTTTTTTGCTGACTACCCGCAATTTGAATTAGACGATGCCTTATGGCAGCAGGTGAAAAACGGGGCCTGGATCAAACTCCCTCTTGATGCAGGCAAGGTCGCTTTGCGGTATAATGAAAAGGTTAAAGCGATTTACCGGGCCAAGGGACAAGGTCTCTACTGCCCGGACCTAATGCTTTTAAGTAATGAGTAATTGAGGGATTAAGTTTGAAAGTAATAAATCTAAGCTATCCGTTCAAGAAAGAACTGACGGCCGGCAAGGTTGTCCTGGCCCTGGGCTTTTTTGACGGAGTTCATATCGGCCACCAGAAGTTGATCAAGGAAGCCCGGATAATTGCAGATGAGAAGGATCTGCCATTGATGGTGCTGACCTTTGACCGCCATCCCAAGGAGGTCTATGCCGGGGTCAAGAACTTTGAGTACTTGAATACTCCGGAGGAAAAGGCCTACGAAATGTCCAAGATCGGGGTCGACTACCTGGTGATTCTCAAGTTCACTCCGGAATTCAGCCACCTGGCTCCCCAGGCCTTCGTTGATGAGATCATCATGGGCCTTAAAGCTGATACGGTTGTTGCCGGCTTTGACTACAGCTATGGCCCGAAGGACGTGGCCAACATGGAAAATCTGCCGGTCTTTGCCAAGGGCCGCTTTGACATCAAGGTGGTGCCAAAGCAGATTTTTGCCGGGGAAAAAATTGGCTCAACCGAAATCCGTAAGGCTATTAAAAGCGGCAATCTCCGCTTGGCTACAGAATTGTTGGGTCACCCGTATCTAACTAGCGGCAAAGTCGTCCACGGCTTCAGAAACGGCCACAAGCTAGGCTTTCCAACCGCGAATCTGGAATTGGCCTGGCCAAAAGTGTTGCCGAAAATCGGCGTCTACGCGACCATGACCCAGGTGGGGGACAGCTGGTACCAGTCGATGACCAGCGTCGGCTACAATGTCACTTTCAATGATGAGAAGAAGATTTACATCGAATCCAACATCTTTGATTTTGACCAGGACATCTATGGCGAGCGGATTACCATTGCCTGGTACAAGTACCTGCGCGGGGAAGAAAAGTTTGCCGACATGGAAGCTTTAAGCGAGCAGCTGAAGCTGGACCAGGTTGCCAGTGAAAACTATTTTAGTTCACTGATTGATCAGTAATGAAAACGGTCTTTTCAAAGAGACCGTTTTTTTGCGGGATTTTTTTAGCATTCTCCTTGACTAACTGCTAATTTCTTGTTAATCTATACCATGTTAGCACATGAAAGATGTGAGTGCTAAAAGTGAGGGCGATGTTATGTTGACCGAACGTCAAGAACTTATTCTCAAGACAATTATTCAGGACTTCACCAAGACGCATGAGCCGGTCGGCTCAAAGACAGTCATGAATCAATTGCCGATTAAAGTGTCCAGCGCAACTATCCGCAATGAGATGGCGGTCCTGGAAGAGCATGGCTTGATTGAAAAGACCCACTCCTCCAGCGGCCGGGTGCCATCGACTGAGGGTTACCGCTACTACCTGGACAATTTGGTGCAGCCGCTGCAGCTGCCGGAAGAAATTTACAATCAAATTGGCTACCAGTTTGACCAGCCGTTCAACCAAGTGGACGAGATCGTCAAGGAAGCTGCCAAGATCCTGTCGGACTTGACTGACTACACGGCCTTCGCTGAAGGCCCGGAAGTCAAGAATGTCAGCATTACGGGCTTCAGAATCGTGCCCCTGGCACCCCGGCAGGTCATGGCAATTCTGGTAACCAGCGATGGCAGTGTCAAGAACCAGCTTTACACTTTGCCGCGGCACATCTCAGGGGATGAAATTGAACAAGCTGTCCGCTTGATCAACGACCAGCTGGTCGGCAAGAATTTAAGCGAAATCAACAAGCAGACCTTTGAGCAATTGTCCAGCTCTAATATCGTCGGTAAGAATGCTCCGGAATTTCTGGAGCTTCTGGAAGCCGTCATTAAAGACGCGGCAAGTGAGCAGCTGTACGTTGACGGTCAGCTGAACCTGCTCAATAATACAGAAAACAGCGATTTAAAAGACATCAAGTCGCTTTATGAACTGATCAATTCCAGCTCTTTAGCTGATGAACTGATCGATCTGAGTGACAGTCCCGGCCATTATCCAGTTCATGTCCGCTTAGGGACGGAATTGCAAAACGACCTGCTGAAGGATTTCAGCCTGGTGACGGCTGAATACAGCGTCGGCCGCTATGGCCGGGGAACGATCGCCCTGCTGGGGCCGAGAAATATGCCTTACTCGGAAATGATTGGCTTGATGGAATACTTCCGCCAGGAACTGGCCCGCAAGTTGTTAGATTACTATGGCAGATTTAAATAAGGAGGTTTGTCGTGAGCAAAGAAGAATTTCCAAGTGAGAAGGATTTGCCGCAAGAAGACCAGGAAAAGCAAGCCAAGCCAGCTGAAGCTGACAAGGCAGGCGTAAATGAAGACAAAAAGGTAAGTGGCGACAAGGAAAAGGCAGCCAAGGCAGCTGATTCAGAACTGGACCAGCTCAAGGCTGAAGTTGCCGCTTTGACCCAGAAGAACAAGGACCTGGAAGACAAGTACTTAAGAAGCGAAGCTGAGATTCAAAATGCCCAGCGCCGCTACAGCAAGGAAAGAGCCAACCTGGTCAAGTATGAGTCCCAGCGCTTGGGCAAGGATATCCTGGCCAGCGTGGACAACTTGGAAAGAGCCCTCCAGGTCAAGGCCGACGACGAGGCTTCCAGCCAGCTGAAGAAGGGGATCGAAATGACCCTGGAAGGCCTGGTCAGAGCCTTGAAGGATAACGGCATTGAAGAAATCAAGGCTGACGGTGAAAAGTTTGATCCGACATTGCACCAGGCGGTCCAAAGCGTACCGGCTGAAAATGATGATCAAAAAGACCATGTCGTCCAGGTCCTGCAAAAGGGCTACGTCTACAAGGACCGGACCCTGCGGCCAGCCATGGTTGTGGTTGCCCAGTAAGGCAATTTTTTAACAAAGCAATAAACAAGCAAAAATAATACAAAGGAGATAAAAGACAATGTCTAAAGTTATTGGGATTGACTTAGGTACCACCAACTCAGCAGTTGCGGTTTTGGAAGGCAAGGAACCAAAGATTATTACCAACCCGGAAGGCGCCAGAACTACCCCTTCAGTAGTTGCCTTCAAGGACGGCGAAATTCAAGTCGGTGAAGTTGCCAAGCGGCAAGCCATCACCAACCCGAATACTATTGTTTCCATCAAGCGGCACATGGGCGAAAGTGACTACAAGGTCAAGGTTGGCGACAAGGCTTACACCCCACAGGAAATTTCAGCCATGATCTTGCAATACATCAAGAAGTTCTCAGAAGACTACCTTGGTGAACCTGTAACTGACGCGGTTATTACTGTTCCAGCCTACTTCAACGACGCACAACGGCAAGCAACTAAGGATGCCGGCAAGATCGCGGGCTTGAACGTGCAACGGATCATCAACGAACCAACTGCTTCAGCTTTGGCCTACGGCTTGGACAAGGATGAAGACGACGAAACTGTTTTGGTTTACGACCTTGGTGGTGGTACTTTCGACGTTTCCGTTTTGCAATTGGGCGATGGCGTCTTCCAAGTTCTGTCAACCAACGGTGACACTCACCTGGGTGGGGACGACTTCGACAACAAGATCATCGACTGGCTGGTTGACGGCTTCAAGCAAGAAAACGGCGTTGACCTGTCCAAGGACAAGATGGCAATGCAGCGTTTGAAGGACGCGGCTGAAAAGGCCAAGAAGGACTTGTCAGGCGTATCTTCAACCCACATTTCTCTTCCATTCATCTCCGCTGGTGAAGCAGGTCCTCTGCACCTGGAAGCAGACCTTACCCGGGCTAAGTTCAACGAACTGACTGATGACTTAGTGCAAAGAACCAAGATCCCATTTGACAACGCCCTGCGTGACGCTGGCCTGTCAGTTGGCGACATCGACAAGGTCATCTTGAACGGTGGTTCAACCCGTATTCCAGCTGTCCAAGAAGCCGTAAAGAAGTGGGCTGGCAAGGAACCAGACCACTCAATCAACCCAGACGAAGCCGTTGCTTTGGGTGCCGCAATCCAAGGCGGGGTTATCTCCGGGGACGTTAAGGACATCGTTTTGCTTGACGTTACTCCGCTTTCCCTGGGTATTGAAACCATGGGCGGGGTCTTCACCAAGCTGATCGACAGAAACACCACGATCCCAACTTCCAAGAGCCAGATTTTCTCAACTGCCGCTGACAACCAGCCAGCCGTTGACATCCACGTTCTGCAAGGTGAACGGCCAATGGCAGCTGACAACAAGACTTTGGGCCGCTTCGAACTGACTGACATTCCAGCTGCTCCACGTGGCGTGCCACAAATCCAAGTTACCTTCGACATCGACAAGAACGGTATCGTTAATGTTTCTGCCAAGGACATGGGGACTGGCAAGGAACAAAAGATCACCATCCAATCAGCTTCAGGTCTGTCAGACGAAGAAATCGAGAGAATGAAGAAGGAAGCTGAAGAACACGCTGACGAAGACGCGAAGAAGAAGGAAGAAGTCGACCTCAGAAACGAAGTTGACGGCTTGATCTTCCAAACCGAAAAGACTTTGAAGGAAGTTGACGGCAAGCTCGCAGACAGCGACGTTCAACCAGTCAAGGATGCCCTGGAAGACTTGAAGAAGGCTCAAAAGGACAACAACCTGGACGAAATGAAGGAAAAGAAGGACGCTTTGAGCAAGGTTGCCCAAGACCTGGCTGTCAAGCTCTACCAGCAAAACGCCCAAAACCAGCAAGGCCAAGGCGGTCAAGCAGGCCCAACTGACAATGGCTCAAATGGCGCAAGCGGCGACACTGTTGACGGCGACTTCACCAAGGTAGACCCAGACAAGTAAAGCGACTATAATTAAACAAAAGGAGAAGAACTGCTTGATGTAGTTCTTTTCTTTTGTTAGTAAAAGGAGCAGTAATAAACAGATGGCAGCAAACCGTGACTATTATGACGTCTTAGGCGTGAGCCGGGATGCCAGTGACGCAGAAATCAGCAAGGCCTACCGGAAGTTGGCCAAGAAATATCACCCGGACTTGAACCACGAAGCAGGGGCAGAAGAAAAGTACAAGGAAGTCAATGAAGCTTACGAAGTGCTTCATGACCCACAAAAGCGGCAGCAGTATGACCAATTTGGCCAGGCTGGCATGAACGGCCAGGGCGGCTTTGGCGGCCAGTACGGTGGTCAGGGCTTTGGCGGAGCTGATTTTAGTGACTTTGGTGACATCTTCAACAGCTTCTTTGGTGGCGGCGCCCGCCAGCAGGTAGACCCGACCGCTCCGCAGCGGGGGGCTGATTTAGACTACACGATGACGATCGACTTTATGGACGCCATCAAGGGCAAGACCAGTGAAATCAGCTACAGCCGGTCAACCACCTGTGAAGTCTGCCATGGTTCTGGGGCTGAAAAGGGGACCCACCCAATCACCTGCGACAAGTGCGGCGGCAGCGGCATGATGACTATTACGCAAAGAAGCGTTTTGGGCATGATCCAGCGGCAGACGACCTGTGACAAGTGCGCGGGCAGTGGGGTCATCATTCAGCATCCATGCCAAAACTGCCACGGCAAGGGGGTCAAGACCCAGAAGCAGACCCTGCAGGTCAAGGTGCCAGCGGGCATCGACAACGGCCAGCAGATCCGCCTGGCCGGCCAAGGCGAAGCCGGCAAGAACGGCGGCCCTTACGGGGACCTCTACATCGTCTTCCGGGTGCGGCCAAGCAAGGACTTCACCAGACGTGGCCAGACCATCTATACGACCGTGCCGATTTCCTTTGCCCAGGCAACCTTGGGTGACGAAATCAACGTCAAGACGGTTTACGGCGACACGAAACTGAAGATTCCGGCCGGCACCCAGCCGAACCAGAAGTTTACTTTAAAGGACAAGGGTGTTCCGAGCCTGCGCGGCGGCAGTACTGGCGACCAGGTAACCACGGTTGAAATCGTGATTCCGAAGTCCATCAATGAGGCCCAGCGCAAGGCCTTGCTGGAATTCGTCAAGGCCAGCGGCGGCTCCATTGCTCCGCAGGAAAAAGGCTTCTTTGAACGCTTGAAGGAGAAGCTGAGCTAATTTTTTAAAGCAATTTAAGGAGGCAGTCTGAGAGGACTGCCTTTTTGATGACTGGGAAAAGACAAACGGGCCAATTTCGGGTATAATTGTTTAGTACTTTAGTAAGGATGCGAGAAAATATATGGACTTAGAAAAATTAAAAGACTACCAAAAGCACATCCGCAATTTTTCAATCGTGGCCCACGTTGACCACGGCAAATCAACGATTGCCGACCGGATTTTGGAACTGACGGACACGGTTTCCAAGCGGCAACTGAAAAATCAAATGCTGGATGACATGCCCCTTGAACGCCAGCGGGGGATCACCATCAAGATGAACTCGGTGCAGGTCAAGTACCACGCCAATGACGGGGAAGACTACATTTTCCACTTGATTGACACCCCAGGTCACGTCGACTTCTCCTATGAAGTTTCCCGGTCCCTGGCCGCCTGTGAAGGGGCTGTCCTGGTCGTTGACGCTTCCCAGGGTGTCCAGGCCCAGACCCTGTCAAACACTTACCTGGCTCTGGAAAACGACTTGGAAATCCTGCCTGTTTTAAACAAGATCGACCTGCCTAGTGCCGACCCGGACATGGCAAAGGGCGAAATCGCTGACATGCTGGGCTTAGACGCCAGCGACGCCGTAGAAGTTTCCGGCAAGACCGGGGCAGGGATTCCGGAACTTTTGGAAAGAATCGTGACCGACATCCCAGCTCCGACCGGGGACTTGACCAAGCCCCTCAAGGCCTTGATCTTTGACTCCAAGTACGATGACTACCGGGGGGTGGTCATGTCAGTTAGAATCGAAGAAGGTACGGTCAAGCCGGGTGACGAAATCATGATCATGAACACCGGCAAGAAGTACGAAGTAACTGAAGTGGGCGTCTCCAGCCCCCACCCGGTTAAAGAAGACATCTTGATCGCCGGGGACGTTGGCTACATCACCGCCAACATCAAGTCCGTCCGGGAAACCCGGGTCGGGGACACGATCACCAGCGCTGAAAATCCAACGGCAGAAGCCCTGCCAGGCTACCGGCAGATCCCGCCAATGGTTTACTCTGGTATGTACCCAACTGACAACCGGGATTATGATGACTTGAAGGAAGCCCTGCAGAAGTTGCAGCTTAACGATGCTTCTTTGGAATTTGAGCCGGAAACTTCCCAGGCCCTGGGCTTTGGCTTCCGCTGCGGCTTTTTGGGCCTTTTGCACATGGACGTCGT
>NZ_JBJEES010000135.1:0-23531 GCF_051873315.1 Lactobacillus sp. | reverse complement strand
CTGATGACGTCGAAATCGTCTCCCCGGTCCACCTTTCGCAAAAAGTCCAGGAAGCTGCCAAAGAAGTTTTAGGCGGTGATCCCCGGATTCACTTGATCAAGCCTTTAGACGTGGTCGACTTCCACAACCTGGCCAAGCGCAGCTACTTTATTATGACCGACTCTGGCGGGGTCCAGGAAGAAGCTCCGTCTTTAGGCAAGCCGGTTTTGGTCTTGCGGGACACGACCGAGCGGCCGGAAGGGGTCAAGGCCGGAACCTTGAAACTGGTTGGCACTGAAGAAGACGCGGTTAAGGAAGCCATGCTGGAGCTTTTGAATGACAAAGCTGCCTACAAGAAGATGGCTGAAGCCAAGAACCCATACGGCGATGGCCAGGCCAGCGACCGGATCTTAAATGACATTGCCTGGTACTTTGCCGGCAAAAAGGAGCAAAAAACTGCCGACTTTGCCTAATTAAACAACTTGCATGAATGAAAAAAGCAGTGAAGCTCAGCTTCACCGCTTTTTAATTTTCTTCTCCAGTTTCCGTCTGAGGCTTCTTTCCTGTTGCTCGAAGACGGATTTGGTGGTCAGGTAGTTGAAGATGCCGACCAGGATTTGGTCGATGATCTTGACGATCAAGGCCGGCCAGCCGAAGATGCTCATCCCCAGCCACATGATCAAGGTGTCCGGCAGCAGGCTGATGATCCGGTAGGCAAAAAAGGACAGCAGCTTCTGCCACAAACTGTGCTCATGGTCCACGTTCTTGGTAAAGACCGCCTTGTGGTTGAACCAGAAGGAGGCCAGGTTGGATACGATAAAGGCAACCGTGTTGTCGATGACCAAGACGGTGTGCAAAACGTCATGCATGAACATGAAGACAACCGTGTTGATCAAGGCCGCGATGAAGCCGAAGAACATGTAGACCCATAAATTGCGGTGGCGCTTGAAGATCCGTTCACCTAAAGCCCGCCGCCGGTTAAAATTTTTATCCATTTAATTTGTCCGCCAACTCCTCAGCAGCTTCATCGATGCGGGCGATGTCTTCATCGTCTGGTGCGTTTTCAACCGTGAGCGGGGGAATCAGTTCCTTGGCCCCGCAGGCCAGAAAGGCCTTCTCAAAGTCATAAACGTTCTCGCAGTAGTGTTCCTTATAGGTCTTGTCGCCTGAACCCATGACCGCAAAAGACTTGCCGGTCAAGTCCAGCTCCTTGAGCTGGTCGTAAAAGTCGGCAATTTCGTCAGTCATGGCGCCTTCGCCGTAAGTATAGGTGATGAAGACGCACAGGTCGCTGTCTAAATAATCGCTGGCGTCAGTAAAGCTGACGTCAGAAGAATCTACTTCCAGGCCTTGGTCCAGCAGGTCTTCCTCCAGGATTTCAGCCATATCCTCGTCGTTGCCGGTCATGCTGGCAAAAACAATCTTTGCTCTCATAAGTTAAGCTCCCAAAAAACAATTTCTAGAGTATTATACACGATTTGCCCGAGCTTGGCGAATTGGGCGCTTTGCTACTTTAGCAAACTTTTAAAAAAGGTTATAATGGTGAAGACAAACTACTTCATTATGAAAGGAAAAACAAATTGATTACTATTAAATCTGTTCGTGAATTGAAGGGCATGCAGGCTTCAGGCCACTTGCTGGCAACTATGTTCGAGGCCCTGCGTGACGTGATCAAGCCGGGCATTTCCACCTGGGACATTGAAGAATTCTGCCAGGAATTCGTTTCCAGCCGGGGCGGCCGCTTGTCAGAACAAGGTTTTGAAGGCTACAAGTACGGTACCTGCATCTCAGTCAACGATGAAATTGCCCACAACATTCCCCGCAAGAATGTTTTCTTAAAGGAAGGCGACCTGGTCAAGGTTGACGTAACCTGCAACTTGAACGGCTACGAATCAGACTCCTGCACCACTTACGGGGTTGGCCAGATCTCAGAAGAAGACCAGCACTTGATGGACGTGACCAAGAAGGCCATGTACATGGGGATCGACCAGGCAGTTGTCGGCAACCGTATCGGGGACATCGGCGCTGTCATTCAGCATTATGTTGAAGATGAAGAAGGCTACGGTGACGTCCGGGAACTGATCGGCCACGGCATCCAGCCATCTATCCACGAAGACCCGGAAGTTCCTCACTGGGGCAAGGCCGGTCACGGTTTGCGTCTGCGCGAAGGCATGACCATCACCGTTGAACCAATGGTTGAAGCCGGCGGGGACTGGCGGATTTTGCAAAAGACGGTTGACGACCCGAATGACGACTGGGTCTTCTACGCTACTCCGGACGGGTCCAAGTCAGCCCAGTTCGAGCACACTTTTGCCATCACCAAGGACGGCCCGAAGATCTTGACTTTGCAAAAGCCATACGACGGCCTGGAAAAGTACATCCCGCACTTTGACGAAATGGAAGACTAGGCATGACGGAAAAAGTTGAGCCAGGACAAAAGGGGGTCCGGCGCTTTTTTGCAACTCTTTCCTCGGTCGTTTCCCAAGGGGAGATTTTTCAAAGTTCCATCGTGATTGCCTACTACATCCTGTTTTCAATTTTTCCCATCGTCATCATTATCGGTAACGCCCTGCCTTGGTTTCACTTGGACACGGGCCCGATTGTCGATTATGTAGAAATGATTTTTCCAAGTGACGTGGCCCGCTATATCATACCGATCGTTGAGACCCTGCTTAAGTCGAATTCGACCAGCTATTTCTCCTTCGGTGCGATCTTGGCCCTGTGGTCCATGTCCTGTATGGTGAACGCGGTCAGAATCGGGATGAACCGTCTGTATGGCGTCCACAACAAGGAACTGAAACTTGGTTTCTGGCACTTTATCTGGAACCGGACCTTGACCGTGATCTTCAGCGCTTTGATGGTCACCATGTTTATCCTTTTGGCACTGGTTGTGGTTTTTGGCCAGGAAGTCCTGCATTTTCTGGCGCCCTACCTCAATTTGTCTCTGGACTGGATCGACAGGCTCTTCAGCTACCGCTGGCTGGTTCTGCTGGTCTTGATGCTGATCGGGGTCTATTACCTCAACGCAGTAGCGCCCAATGTTCACTTCAAGAAGGCGGTTTTGCCCGGGACCATCGTGACGGTAGCCGGCTGGGAAGCCTTGTCTTATCTTTTTTCCTTCTATTTGAAAAATTTTCCGGTCAAATGGGAAAATTATGGTATAGTTGGAACTTTTATCATTTTTATGCTCTGGCTCAACCTCCTGGCCATTCTTTTGCTTTTTGGCACGGCGGTCAACGTCAGCTTGGACCAGCTGCGCTACGGGCCAGCGACCTATTCCAACGGCCCTTTGGCCGAGTTTATTGCCAAGCGGCGGAAAAAGTAATTGTCCATTTTCTAGGAGATTGGTCTAGCTTTACTAGATTCTTCTCTAGAAATATGTTATTATACGCTTGCATTTAAAATGCTTTCATTAATGTGCGAAGTTAAGAAAAGAGGATGTAAATACATGAAAGTCAGAAAAGCGATCATCCCAGCTGCCGGTTTGGGAACCAGATTTTTGCCAGCAACCAAGGCCATGCCTAAGGAAATGCTGCCAATCGTCGACAAGCCAACTATTCAATTTATCGTTGAAGAAGCCATGGCTTCAGGGATTGAAGACATTCTGATCGTTACTGGCAGAAGCAAGCGGTCAATCGAAGACCACTTTGACTCAAACCCGGAACTGGAAGACAACTTGACTGAAAAGCACAAGGACGCGCTTTTGAAGCTGGTCCGGGAAACCACCATGTCCAACATGAAGGTCAACCTTTACTTCACCCGCCAGCCGCATCCAAACGGTTTGGGGGATGCCGTCAACCGGGCCCGCAGCTTCATCGCCGGCGAACCTTTCGTGGTTATGCTGGGCGACGACTTGATGAGAGACAAGACGCCTTTGACCAAGCAGCTGATCGACTGCTACGATGAAACCCACGCTTCAACCATCGCGGTCATGAAGGTGCCACATGAAGAAGTCAACAAGTACGGTGTCATCGACCCAATCGGCGAAACTGCTCCAGGCCTGTACAACGTTAAGGCCTTCGTGGAAAAGCCAGACGTTGACAAGGCCCCAAGTGACCTGGCTATCATTGGCCGCTACCTGCTGACTCCGGAAATCTTTGACATGCTGGACAAGCAAAAGGCCGGTGCTGGCGGTGAAATCCAATTGACTGACGCCATCGACGCCTTGAACAAGACCCAGCGGGTCTTCGCCCATGAATTCAAGGGCGATCGCTTTGACGTCGGCAACAAGGAAGGCTACATGGAAACTTCCATCCAATACGGCCTCCGTCACCCAGAAACCAAGGATGCTTTGCGCAAGTACATCATTGACCTGGGCAAGAAGCTGGAAAGCGAAGGCAAGAAGCCAGCCGCTAAGTAATCTAAGCAAAGAAAGAAGCTGTCTGAAGATCAGGCAGCTTCTTTTTATATGTCACTTGCAGACGATTTTTCTCTCAGCCGGCAGGATTTGGATTCCGTAGACGGAGATTTCTTTTTCCTGGCAATAGAAGCTGAGGGGGATGGATTTGCTCCCCTTGCCGGTCAGCTGACGGAATTTGGCCAGGGTCAGGGGCTTTTTGCCGCACAAGAGCTGGCAGTCTTCCCGGGCCAGGACGAACTTGCTGAGGGGGAGGGTCTGGTCTTTTACCTGCAGGTAAAGGGCGTTTTGCCCGCCCAGGTCAGTCAGAAGCTGTAAAAAATCTGCGAGCAGCATAAATAATCCTTTCTTTTTTTATTGTGGTATACTGTTCATATTACTAAAAATAAAGCTACAAAGCGATAGAAATAACAGAAACTATAGATAATGAGGGAAGAGGACAAAAAACAGGTGAATAAGAAGAAGCAAAAGAAATCCAAGTCCAGCCGGCTGGTCAAAATCCTGGCCGGCATTTTGGCTGTTTTAGCCTTGGCCCTTGCCGGGGCCGGCTACTACTTTTTCAACATGGCTGTGGTGCCGGGCAAGAAAAGCTTCGTGACCAACGGGACGGTGAAGTTGACCAAGTCCACGCCCCAGTACAAGCAGAAGCTCTGGTACAAGCAGGTGAAAAAGCAGCACTGGCAGATACGGTCGGCTAAGAACAATTATCTCCTCCGGGCCAATTATATTCCAGCCAAAAACTCGGCCAAGACCGTGATCATCCTGCATGGCTACATGTCCAACAAGGAAAATATGGGGGCCTACGCCCAGCTTTTCCACTCCCTGGGCTACAACACCCTCTTGCCGGACGCGGAAGCTCATGGGCAAAGCCAGGGCAAGTATGTCGGCTACGGCTGGCTGGAGAAAAACGACGTTAAAAAGTGGGCCGAGCAGGTAATCAAGAAAAATGGCCAAAAGAGCAAGATCGTGATTTTCGGGGTCTCCATGGGCGGGGCCACGACCATGATGACTTCCGGCTTAACCTTGCCCAAGCAGGTCAAGTGCTTCATCGAAGACTGCGGCTACACCAGTGCCAAAAACGAAATTGAGCACGAAGCCAAAGCTCTTTACAATATGCCGGCCTTTCCGCGTTTTCCCCTGGTGGAAATCTTGAGCGGAATTACCAAGTTAAAAGCCGGCTACTTTTTGGCCCAGGCTTCCAGCATTAAGCAGCTGAAGAAGAATACCCGGCCCATGCTTTTTATCCATGGCAGCAAGGATACTTTCGTGCCGACCGAAATGGTTTATAAAAATTACCGGGCCAGCCGGGGGCCAAAGCAGCTCTTGATCGTCAAAGGGGCCCAGCACGCCAAGTCCTATGAGCACAATCCGGCCTTGTATGCACGCACGGTCAAGCAATTTTTAGCAAAATACGGCAAATAGTCTCTTGCAAGCGTTTGCATCTCATGCTATACTGAAGGCGTGGAAGAGGTAGAAAACAACTGAACAGAAGTTTTTATCTCCAGATTGTAATTATTATTCGCTGTCTCTCTTATTGAGACCAAAATAAAGGCTTGAAGCTTTTAACCAAGTGGCGATACACAATAGTCTAATTCATTTCATACGCTAGCACGTAAAACTCGAACAAGTGACTGTTTTATCTTAGCCGGTATTAGCCATTGGTGAATTCTTAAAATTGAATATCGTGACTATTAATTTGATGAGCTACCTCATCCACTTGGAAAGACTGCCGGGGGCAGTTTAAAGGCGAGAAGATTTGATCTTCTCGCCTTTTCTAATGCTTATTTTCTTTTTATTACTTGCGCAGGGTCAGCTTGGCGATGCATTCGCAGCGCGGCGTCTGCGGCAACATGTCGACGTTTTCGATGACCCGGACGTCATAGGCCTCGCTGAGCAGCACCAGGTCCTGGGCCAGGGTGGACGGGTTGCAGGAAATGTAGCCGAAGCTGGCTGGCTTGACTCTGAGCAGGGTCTTGATCAAAGACTTGGCCAGGCCGGTCCGCGGCGGATCGACGATCAAGGCGTCGATTGGCAGGCCATCTTCTTTTAAGCGGGGCAGGAGCTTTTCCACGCTGCCCTGCAAGTATTCAGCGTTTCTGACATGGTTGAGCTCAACATTGTGCTGGGCGTCCAAAACGGCTTCAGGGATGCTTTCGATCCCGACTACCTGCTTGACCTGGTCAGCGGCTAAGATCCCCAGGGTACCAACCCCTGAGTAAGCGTCAATCAAGGTCATGTCCGGCGTTAAGCTGAGCAGCTTCAAGGCTTCAGAATACAGGGTTGCCGTTTGGATCGGGTTCAGCTGGAAGAAGGCCCGGGGGCTCAAGGCAAACTTCTTGCCCATGATTTCTTCCGTGATCTGGTTTTTGCCCCGGAGCTTGCTGGTCTTGTTCCCCCAGACTTGCGGGTTCTGCCAGTCAGTTTCGTTTTGGTAGACGGAAACGACCTTTGGCAGGCGCATGATTTCATCAGCCAGCTGGAGAAGATTGTCCAGCTTGTGGCCAACGGTGATCAAGGTTACCTGCATTTCCTGGCTGGCTTCTGCTTGCCGGACCACGATGGTCTTAACGCCTGGCAAGTTGCGCCGGCGGTTGGCAATCGGGACGCGGAGCTTGATGATCAAATCCCGGATGGCCCGTTCAGTATCCTGGGTGTCCTTGCTTTGCGTTGGCATTTCCGGCAGGTCGATCAACTGGTGGGAGTTAGGGGCATACAGACCAAGGGAAACATGATGGTTTTCCCGTTCGATCTGGTACTGGGCCTTAGCCCGGTAGTGCCACTGATCCGGCGCCGGAATGGTGTTCTTGATCTTGTAATTCTTGTAGCCCCGCGGGTGGTACTTTTCAAGGGCAGAGACCAGGTTGTCCTTCTTGAACTTGAGCTGGCCCTCGTAGGACAGGTGGGCCAGTTCAAGGCCGCCGATTCTCGGGTCAACGCCGGATGGGAAGGGAACCCGGTCCGGGCTGGCTTCCTTGATCCGGACTAATTCGCCTTCCAGGTATTGGGGGTGGTCCTTGACGATCTTGGCCACCACGACTTCATCTGGCAGGGCGCCGGGGATGAAGATGATCTTGCGCTTGTAGTAGCCGATCCCTTCACCGTTGATCCCCAGCCGTTTGATGGTGATGATGACGTGCCGCTCTTGAGGAGCATTTTTTGAAAAATGTTTTTTCTGCATGTGATGCCTTCTTCTTGCTTATTCTTTCTACAATAAAAAACTGGAAACTTTTTGACATACTATTATACCGGGCTTTTTAAAAGGGACGCAAGTTTTTCGCAGCTTTTGCGGCAATTTGCTAAGATAGAGTTGCCAGATTTGCCAAATAAGGAGGAAAAAATGGCCATTATCACGAAAGTTAGTGCACAAAAGCGGCAGGGGCGCTACAATATTTTTTTGGACCAGGAATATGCTTTTTCCGTCAGCGAAAAGACCCTGGCAGAATTTGTCCTGCTCAAGGGCCAGGAGCTTACCCCCCAGAAGGTCAATGAGATCCTGGACTTTGAGGCTGTTGCCAAGGCCAGTGACCTGGCGGCCAAATACCTGTCCTACCAGCCCCGGACGGTCAAGGAAGTGACTGACTATCTCAGCCAGCATGAAATTTCCCGGTCAGCGGCCAAGCGGGCGGTAGGAGAATTGGTTGACCTTGGCTACCTGGACGACGAGGCTTATGCCCGCCTTTTTGTCAAAAATGACCTTCAGGTCGGCAAGAATGGACCAGGGGCTGTCCGCCGGGATTTAAAGAAAAAGGGCGTTGACGATGACTTAATCGAAGCTGCCCTGGCGGACGTGACTGATGAGGAATGGGCCGAGGTTGGCCAGCGCCTGGTCAAGTCGCTTTTAGGCCAGCAGGGAAAGATTGCCAAGCGGGAAGTTGACCGCAAGATGCAGACTAAACTGCTCAGCCACGGCTTCTCCAGCTCCCTGGCCCAGGAAGTAGTCCAGGAACTGGTCCCGGAAGCTGACGAGGACCAGGAGCGTGAAGCTTTAGCCAAGCAGGGCCTTAAGGCCTACAAGCGCTTCAAGCGCTATGAGCCGGGCGTAAGAGAGCAGAAGATGCGGCAGTACCTGTACAGCCACGGCTTTTCCGGGGATGAAATCAGTGCCTTTTTGGCCGGGGAGATCATTCCTTTAGAAGAACTGGAAGAATACTAGCAATAGAAAGAAGCAGAGAAATGCAGACAGAAATCAACGAACTTACTTTTATCGGCAAGGCTTTTCCTGACCGGATGATGGACGCAAACGGAACCTTCGCGGCCGCCAACCAGGAACTGGAAGCCAACCCGGCCTTTCAAGACTTTGTTAAAGCAGCCGGCCTTGACGACCAGCGGGCGTCTTTGATCGTTTTTGGCCCGGAAAACTTCATGTACTGGTATGGGGTGATCGCGCCTAAGGGCAGCGAAGTTAGCGGCCTGCTTAAATTTTCCCTGCCAAGCGCCCAGGTTTTCCAAAAAGAAGAGACGGCCAACGCGGCCTACTTTGACCTGCCGCTGAACTTCGAACTGCCCCGCTTTTTGGATGAAGCCGGTGATTTAGGCAGCGACTTCCAGGCTCAGCTGGAAGAGAATCCTAACCCTTACATCCTCCGCCAGCTGGATTTAGGCAATAAAAAACTGACCAAGAGCCTTTACCTCCCGGTCAGTCAGAATTAAGATTGATTGATTTCAGCATCAATGGACAGGTTGTCGTACTCGATGTAGGCCCCCAGGCAAGTTGAGATGAACATGATCAAGATGACGAAGCCCATGGAGGTGCCGACGATCCATTCCAGGGGCAAAAGCAGGCGGATCACGATCGTGGCCAGGGTGCAGAGGACAAAGTCCAGGATGAAGTTGGCGACCTGCAGGAGCGGCCGGCGGCGGATGCTGAAGAAGCGGAGAATCTGCTGCAGGAAGCTGTCATAGATGTCTCCGGCCAGCAAATTCAAGGGCCGCTGGATGGTGGCCTTGACGGCCAGCATGATGATGGCCCCGACAAAGGCCCCTACAGCCGTGCGGAAGGGGTCTGTCGAGTGCAGGACCAGGGCATTGTAGCCGATCCCGATGATGGCCAGGCTGCAGATGTAGGGAATCAAGAGCAGGAAGACGAAAACTAACATAATGCGGCGCATTTTCATTGGTAAAACACCTCTTTCTACTGGGGTATTTTAACATATTACAGTAAGGTCATATGCTATAATGTAAATATTTAAGGATTTTACGAAAGAGAGTTAACAAAATGACAAGCGACCCTGCGACCGGCAGCCTGTTTGACAAATTGAGAAGCCGCTTTTCCAGCAATGAAGAAGGCGGCAAGGACCAGCTGCAGGCTGAAATTGACCAGCTGCATGCTGGCAATGTTTTGACTGATACCGAATATTCGATGATTGAGGGCAGCATGGCTTTCCACGATAAAGTAGCCCGGGAAGTCATGGTGCCGCGGACTGACGCTTTCATGATCGACATTGAGGATGACCTGGAGGAAAACCTGGATGACATTCTCCGCCAGCCTTATTCAAGAATTCCCGTCTACCGCCAGGACAAGGACCAGATCGTGGGCGTCATCCACATCCGCACCATTCTTAGAGAGGCCCGCCAGCACGGCTTTGACCAGCTGACTTATGACCGCTTGATTTCCCCGCCCCTTTTTGCCCCGGAAACGATTGAGCTGGATGACTTGCTGGTGCAGATGCAGACCAGCCAGCAGCAATTGGCCATCCTAACTGATGAATATGGCGGGGTGACTGGCCTGGCCAGCATTGAAGACTTGATCGAAGAAATTGTCGGCGATATCGATGACGAGGTCGACAAGGCCGAAGTTTTGGTCCGGCAGCTGAATGAGCACCAGTTTGTCATTTATGGCAAGATGCCTTTGACTGACTTCAACGAACGCTTTGGCACTGACCTGGAAATGGAAGATGTCGACACCCTGGCCGGCTACATGATCACCAAATTGGGCGTGATCCCGGGCAGAGGCGAGCAGCTGGAGGTGCCCCTGGACAACGGCATGGTTTTGACGACCAGAAGAATGCGGGGGTCGCGGCTCTTGACGGTCTTGTTGACCCTGCCAGAAGAAAATTACGAGGAAGAAACTGAAGAATAATGAACAAAGAACTTTTAGACAAAGTAAATAAGCGGCGGACTTTCGCGATCATCTCCCACCCCGACGCCGGTAAGACGACGATTACGGAACAGATGCTGCTCTTGGGTGGGGTGATCCGGAGCGCCGGGACGGTTAAAGCCCGGAAAACCGGGAACTACGCCACCAGTGACTGGATGGAAATCGAAAAGAAGCGTGGGATTTCCGTTACCTCATCCGTTATGCAGTTTGAATACCAGGGCAAGCGGATCAACATCCTGGACACCCCAGGCCACCAGGACTTCTCAGAAGACACCTACCGGACCTTGATGGCGGTTGACGCCGCGGTCATGGTCATCGACTCCGCCCGCGGGATTGAGCCGCAGACCAAGAAACTCTTCAAGGTCGTGCGGCAAAGAGGGATTCCGGTCTTCACCTTCATGAACAAGCTGGACAGAGATGGCCGTGAACCTTTGGACCTGGTTGCTGAACTGGAAGAAGTCCTGGGCATTGAAGGCGTGGCCATGAACTGGCCAATTGGGATGGGGCAGAGCCTGCTGGGCCTTTATGACCTGGCTAACCAGCGGGTTGAACTCTACCATCCGGAAGAAGGGCAAGACCGCTTTATCGCTTTAGAAGACGGGAAGGCGCCAGCAGGCAGTCCTTTGGCTGATGATCCGCAGTTTGAAGAAACTTTGGGTGAAATCGAGCTTTTGGAAGGGGCCGGAGCCAGCTTTGACCGGGAAAAAGTTTTAGCCGGCCAGCAGACGCCAGTCTTCTTTGGGTCAGCCTTGACCAACTTTGGGGTGGAGACCTTCCTGGAACAATTCGTTGACTTAGCTCCAGCGCCAGGCGAGCACGAAGTCAACGGGGATGAAGAACTCAAGCCAGATGATGATGAATTCTCCGGCTTTATCTTCAAGATCCAGGCCAACATGAACCCCCAGCACAGAGACCGGATTGCTTTTGTCCGGGTCTGCAGCGGGGAATTCAGCAAGGGTCTAGACGTAACCCTGGCCAGAACCGGCAAGCCGGTCCGCTTGAACAATGCCGTTGAATTTGAATCAAGTGCCCGGGTCCAGGTTTCTGAAGCCGTGGCTGGGGACATTGTTGGTTTGTACGACACCGGCAACTTCCAGATCGGGGACTCCATCTACGCTGGCAAGCGCAAGCTGGAATTCCCGCCGCTGCCGGAATTTACCCCGGAACTCTTCATGCGGGTTTCACCAAAGAACGTCATGAAGCAGAAGTCCTTCCACAAGGGGATGAACCAGCTGGTTCAAGAAGGCGCCGTCCAGCTCTACCGCAACTACCAGACCGACGACTACATTTTGGGGGCGGTCGGTCAGCTGCAGTTTGAAGTCTTCCAGTACCGGATGAAGAATGAATACAACTCCGAAGTTGAAATGACGTCCATCGGCCACCGGGTAGCCCGCTGGATCAATCCTGACCAGCTGGACCCGAAGATGTCCTCCAGCCGGAACCTTTTGGTCAAGGACCGCTTCGGCAATCCACTCTTCCTCTTTGAAAATGCTTTTGCTGAACGCTGGTTCCACGACAAGTACCCGGATGTGGAACTGACGGAAAAGCTGTAATGCAAAAAAGCAAGTAAACAAGAAAAACGATGCCGCGAGGCATCGTTTTTTTAGTGCATGATTGGTTTTGACTGACTAGCATTCAGTCATTTCTGTTTTGCTTTTTGGCAAAAAGTAGTAAACGAGGTCAATGACGGACTGGGCAAACATTACCCCGGCCATCCAGTACATGGCCATCATCATCTTATCCGTAAAGGTGTAGAAGACGACGATCCCGTACAGCAAGACCCATAAAATCTTCAAGTAAAGGTTGTTGTTCATCATAATTCTTTTCCTCCAATTACTTCTTAGTGATGGCTGGCCCCGCTGGTCGCGTCGTGGTGGCTGGCACCCGATGAAGCGTCGTGATGGCCGTGGCCGGCTCTTGAAGCGGCAGTAACGGCTTCAACCAAGCGGCGGCTGGTTTCGGCTTCAGCCGCGTGGAAGCAGGCACCCATGTCCATGTCTTCAACGTCCATCCCTGGCATGAAGACTTCACCTGGTTCAACGCCCATTTCTTCAGCAAAGGCGTTCGTGATGGTTTCCATGTCCATCAGCTTGTAGGTCTTGTCCGGGTCCTTCGGGTCAACGATTTGGATCTGGGCCATCATGCCGGCATCTTCGTGTTCGATGATGTGGCAGTGGTACATGAAGACCCCGGCATTTTGGAAGTAGACCTTCAAGCGGACAGTTTCGCCTGGGCCGACTTCAATAGTGTCCTTGTAGACATTGATTTCGTTTGGGTTAGGCTTTTGCCCGTTACGGGAAACGACCAGGAAGTGGGCACCGTGGATGTGGAAGGGGTGCAGCATCCCTGAAGCAGAGTTGTTGGTGTTGGTTACGTCCCAGTATTCAACTGAGTTCAAGGTCTGCTTCATGTCGATTCTTTCCATGGAGAAGCGGAGGCCGTTGATCTTGTCGTGGTCGTCCATAGTCACGTGGCGGACTGGTGCTTCGCTGTTTACGGCCGGGTCATCTGGAGTAAAGATGTTGAATGGCAGCTCCCGGTCGTCTTTTTCAAAGGCGTGGATGCGGAATTCAACCAGCTTGAAGTCGTCAGTGTAGAGGCTGACAACGTCGCCTTCCTTGTAGCCGGCAAAGTCAACGATGACCTGCTGTCTTTCCCCTGGCCCGATCAAAAGCTTCTTGACCTCAATCGGGTGTCTGAGGAAGGAGTCGTCCCCGCCGATTTGGGTCATGGTCAGGTCGTTTTCAAAGTGCAGGCGCCATTCCCGGCGGTCAGACCCGCCCAAGAAGAGCAGGCGGACCTTTTGGGTGGTTACGTCAACGTAAGGACGAACCACGCCGTTGATCAAAGGAACTTCACCAAAGACGCCCATTGGGTCGTAGTCGGCCCGGTAGTCAAGCTGGTTGTCGTGGAAGGTCCGGTCCTGCAGGATAATTGGGAATTCATCGACCCCGTAGTTCTTTGGAATAGGCAGGCGGGCTTCGTTGTCATCAGTAACCACGACCCCCATGGCCAGGCCCATCCAGACCTGCATGGCCGTTGACGGACATGGGTGGGCGTGCAGCCAGGTCAAAGCGGCAGGCTGTTTGACCGTAAATTCGATATCTTTTTCTTCACCAGGGTAAACTGGGGCGTGGCAGCCGCCGTCAGTAATTGGTCCCGGAACTTCCATGCCGTGCCAGTGGAATGAAGTGAGGACAGGCAGGCTGTTTTTGAGGCGCACGTGGACTCTTTGCCCGGTCTTGACTACCAGGGTCTGGCCTAAAAGGGGAGCGTTGTAGCCCCAGGTCTTGGTCTTCTTGCCTGGCAGGATCTGGCTTTCACCTTCCTGAGCTTCGATGGTGTAGTAGATGTCATTGCCATCAACCTTGTCCGGCGCTAAAAGCGGGGGAACGGCTAAAGGCTGGGCCTCAACGCCTGCTGGAATCGTCAGCGGCTTGTAGCCCATGTGGCTCTTGTCAAAGTCTTTTTCAGCATAAAAGTAATCCGGATAAACTGTCATGTTTAGTACCTCCTTGTTTTTACCAAATCAACAGTTTAAAATTGCTGCTTTTTACACATTCACTTTCTTTTCTAAAAGCGCTTTCCAGTGCTCAAAGCAAATTGTAGAACTATTTCTTAATAAAAAAATTGACATAGATCAATTCTGGCGGATTTTTTGAAAAAAAGGCTATTTTTCGCAAGTAAATCTTCAATTTTGCTAAAAAACGGGTATTTTTTGAATTTTTCGCAGAAAAGAAAAAAGGAAGATAAAAGAAATAGGGAGCTAACGAAGAAAAGGAAAAGAAGGAATGAAAAAAGAGCCCGTCAGGGCTCTTTTGCAGGGATTACTTGTCAACGTGGATTTCAACCACCCGGCGGTGCTTGTCAACCGTGAGCTGGTAGCTGGTCCGGTCGGGAATCAGCCGCTTGGCCACGAATTCGAGTTCTTCTTCGCGGATCTTGCGGTGGTGGTTTTCTAATACAATCCCGATGGCGATTGGGCTTTCGGTATAAACTACGGTAGTGTTGCCTAAGGAGTAAACTTTAACGTAGTTCACGCTCGTAGTATTTAGCTGACTGTGAACTAATTCGGCATAGCTATTAGTAACATCAATTAAGTGCATAAAACTTCACCCGTTTCTATTTGTCTCTGATATTCCCCTCACTTTCATTATAACGCATTCAAGAAAAAAACAAGGATCCTTTTTGGAGAATCCTTGTTTTTTCTGTTCAGAGATAGTTATTTTTCTTCACTTGCTTCAGCTGCCGGCAGGGCAGGGACTTCTTCAGAGATTGCGATTTCCCCATCCTTTAAGTCGGCGACTAATTGCTTGGCTTCAGTGTGGTCCAGCTTGTAGTCGGCCACCTTGTCTTCGATTTCTTCCTGGATTACCCGGCGAAGCGGACGAGCACCCATTTCCGGATCGTAGCCTTCTTCAACCAGCTTGTCCTTGGCCGCGTCAGTAACCGTAATGTGCAGGCCTTGGTCGCTGACCATGGCGTTGGTCTTGTCCAAAAGGAGGTTGACGATCTGCAGGAGGTTGCCCTTGGTCAATGGGTGGAACTGGATGATGTCGTCAAAACGGTTCAGAAATTCTGGCTTGAAGTACTGGCTCATCACCTTGCGGGTTTCTTCAGCTTCGTTCTTGTTGTTTTCCGCCGCGAAGCCCACGCTGGCCGTCTTGATCCCCTGGCCGGCGTTTGAGGTCATGATGATGATCGTGTCCTTGAAGGAGACAGTCCGCCCTTGTGAGTCAGTCAAACGGCCGTCGTCAAGAATCTGCAAGAAGAGGTTCAAAACATCTGGGTGGGCCTTTTCAACTTCGTCCAAAAGGATCAGGCTGTATGGGTTGTGACGGACCCGTTCGGTCAATTGCCCGGCTTCTTCATAGCCGACATAACCCGGAGCTGACCCGATCAGCTTGGAAACAGAGTACTGCTCCATGAATTCGGACATGTCGAAGCGGATCATGGCATCTTCGCTGCCGAACATCTTCAAGGCCAGCTGCTTAGCCAGCTCGGTCTTGCCGACCCCGGTCGGGCCGACGAAGAGGAAGGAGCCGATTGGCCGGCCGGACTTGTTGAAGCCGATCCGGTTTCTTCTGATGGCCCGGGCCACCTTGTCAACGGCTTCGTCCTGGCCGATAACCTTGGCCTTGAGGTCGCTGGCCAGGTTGGCCAGCTGGTTTTCTTCCTGGGCCTGGATATCGCCGACCGGGATGTTGGTCTTTTCTTCGACGATCTTGTCCATGACCTTGGCCGTGATGGTTGGGGTCTTGTCCGGGTCGACGTTTTGGTCCTTCAGCTTTTCGTATTTTTCGATCTGGTCGCGGTAGTAGGCAGCCTTTTCGTAGTCTTCATTCTTCAAGGCGTCCTGCTTGAGCTTCTCAGCCGCGTCGATTCTTTCCTGGATCTTTTCCTTATCGATGTAAGGAATGGTCAGGTTCATTCTTGACCCGGCTTCGTCCAGAAGGTCGATGGCCTTGTCTGGCAGGAAGCGGTCCTGGATGTAGCGGGCAGACAGCTTGACGGCAGCTTCGATGGCATCGTCAGTGTATTTGACGTGGTGGTAGTCCTCGTAGCGCTTTTGGATCCCCTTGAGGATCTTGATGGTTTCGTCGATGCTTGGTTCCTTGACTTCAACTGGCTGGAAACGCCGGGCCAGGGCGGAGTCCTTTTCGATTTCCCGGAATTCCTTGATGGTCGTGGCCCCGACTAACTGCAGCTCGCCTCTGGCCAGAGCCGGTTTGATGATGTTGCCGGCATCCATGCCGCCTTCAGAATTGCCGGCGCCGACGATTTCGTGGATTTCGTCGATAAAGAGGATGATGTCTGGCTGGCTCTGCAGCTCTTTGACCAGCTGCTGCATTCTTTGTTCAAACTGGCCCCGGATCCCGGTCCCTTGCACCATGGAAACCATGTTGAGGGAGATGATCCGCTTGTTTTGCAATTTAGCTGGAACGGACCCGTCTACGATGTCTTGGGCCAGGCCTTCAACGACCGCGGTCTTGCCGACCCCGGCTTCCCCGATCAGAACCGGGTTGTTCTTGGTCCGCCGGTTGAGGATTTCGATCACCCGGGCGATTTCCCGGTCCCGGCCGATGACCGGGTCGATCTTGCCCTTCTTGGCCAAAGCGGTCAAGTCGGTCCCAAACTGGTCAAGCAGGGACTGGCCGCCGCCATTGCCGCCCCGGCCCGGGTTTTGCCCGGATGGATTTTGGTTGTTGTCACGGTTTGCGCCATTTGGCCGCCCGTTCAAAGCATTGAAGAGGTCGTCAAAGTCGCCGAAAAAGTTGTCATTGTTCATTTGATTGCCTTGTTGATTCCTTAATTCTTGGTAGCATTGCTGACATAAGTCGATTTCTTTGTTTTGGCCGTTAATCTTCGTGTAAAGATGTATCGAGGCCTGCCGTTGGTGGCAGTTTTGACACAACATGTTAAAATACCGCCTTTCATCAAAGTTCTGCCTAAATTATAGGACTTAGCACTCTAGTTAGTCAAGTGCTAAGTCTTGGAAAGAAAACAGCTTGCCTTTGAGTCTTCTTCCTTTAATTTTGACAAATAATTGCGCTAAAATAATGGACAGGAGGTTGTAACATTAATATGGACTATACTGATATTTTGGAGCAATTGGTCTCAGGCGACTTGCTTGAGTACCAGATCGACCCGCAGAAGGACCCGGAAGATGCTTTTGCCTTCCAGCAAAGCCTGCGCAATTACGGGAAAAACAAGAAAATTACCGGCCGGGCTGGCCGTGGCGGGGTTATTACCTATACTTCGATCGAGAATAAGCCCAAGTATTAATGAAAACATTTACAAATTAAGTTGTAATGACCTCGAAAACATGTTATTCTTTAAGGGAAACGGTACTTTGGTACCCAATTCTTGATTTTTAAAGGAGATAATTTACGATGGAAAAGAAAGAATTTCACATTATCGCTGAAACTGGTATTCACGCTCGTCCAGCTACCTTGTTGGTACAAGCTGCTTCAAAGTTTGGTTCAGACATCAACCTTGAATACAACGGCAAGTCAGTTAACCTTAAGTCAATCATGGGCGTAATGTCATTGGGTGTTGGCCAAGGTGCAGACGTTACTATCAGCGCTGAAGGCGACGACGAAAAGGAAGCTATCGCAGCTGTTGCTGAAACTATGTCAAAAGAAGGTTTGGCTGAATAATGACTGAAACTTTGAAGGGTATCGCAGCCAGTGACGGCGTTGCTGTTGCTCCAGCCTACCTCCTGGTCGAACCGGACCTTTCTTTTGAAAAGAAGTCCGTTGCCGACGCGGAAGCTGAAGTAGCCCGCTTTGACAAGGCAGTTGCCGAATCACAAGCTGAATTGGAAAACATCCGCAAGGTTGCAGCTGAAAGCTTGGGTGAAGAAGAAGCGCAAGTCTTTGACGCCCACTTGATGTTCCTGTCAGACCCTGAATTCACTGGCCAGATCAGCGCCAAGATCAAGAGCGACGCTGTCAACAGTGAAGCAGCTTTGGACGAAGTTGCCCAAAACTTCATCACTATCTTCCAAAGCATGACTGACAATGCCTACATGCAAGAACGTGCCGCTGACGTCCGCGACGTTTCAAAGCGGATCATGGCGCACTTGCTGGGCAAGGAATTGCCTAACTTGGCAAGCATCGACCACGAAGTAGTTCTGGTTGCTGAAGACTTGACTCCAAGTGACACGGCACAATTGAACAAGAAGTACGTTAAGGGCTTCGTAACTGACCTGGGCGGCCGGACTGCTCACTCAGCCATCATGGCTCGGTCTTTGGAAATCCCAGCTGTTGTCGGGACTGAAAAGATCACCACTTCTGTAGAAAACGGCCAAATGCTGATCGCTGACGGTTTGGATGGTGTTGCCATCGTTGAACCAAGCGAAGAACAAGTGGCTGACTACCGCAAGAAGGGCGACGACTTCGCCAAGCAAAAGGCTGAATGGCGGAAGCTGAAGGACGAACCATCAGTAACTGCTGACGGCAAGCACTTCACTATTGCTGCCAACATCGGTACTCCAGACGACCTGGCCGGCGTTCTGGAAAACGGTGCTGAAGCAGTCGGCCTGTTCAGAACTGAATTCTTGTACATGAACTCAAACGACTTCCCAACTGAAGAAGACCAGTTTGAAGCTTACAAGAAGGTTCTGGAAGGCATGAACGGCAAGCAGGTTATCATCAGAACCATGGACATCGGTGGCGACAAGCACCTGTCATACTGGGACCTGCCAGAAGAAATGAACCCATTCCTGGGTATCCGTGCCGTTCGTCTGTCCTTGAAGAACAAGGAAATCTTCCGGACCCAGCTGCGGGCCTTACTGAGAGCATCAGCTTACGGCAAGCTGGGGATCATGTTCCCAATGATTGGTACTTTGGACGAACTTCACCAAGCCAAGGCTGTTTTGGCTGAAGAAAAGGACAAGCTGGTCAAGGAAGGCGTCAAGGTTGGCGACGACCTGCAAGTCGGCATGATGATCGAAGTTCCAGCAGCTGCTGTTTTGGCAGACCAATTTGCCAAGGAAGTCGACTTCTTCTCAATCGGGACCAACGACTTGATCCAATACACTATGGCTGCTGACCGGGGCAACGAAAACGTTTCTTACCTCTACCAGCCATACAACCCGTCAGTTCTCCGTCTCATCAAGCACACGATCGACTCAGCTCACGAAGCTGGCATCTGGTGCGGGATGTGTGGTGAAGCAGCTGGTGACTCAACTATGTTCCCAATCCTGCTTTCCATGGGTCTGGACGAATACTCAATGAGCGCAACTTCAATTCTGCGGATCAGAAACGAAATGAAGAAGCTCTCAACTGAAGAACTCGCCAGCCTGGCTGACAAGGCTACCAAGGAATCATTGACCAACGAAGACAACATCGAATTGGTTAAGAACCTGATGGCTGACAAGTAAAGAGCAAATTAAAAGCGATTAGCGTGAGCTGACCGCTTTTTTTGTCCGATTAATTAAGAAATTTAAAAGAAAGCCAATTACCCCCTTCCTTTTTGTAAGTATCCATGTTAAACTATATAGTAAGTAACGAATGTGTGTTCATGCAATCTCATTTTAAAGGAGCGTGGTAACAATGGTAGATTTATATGTTTCTCCAAGCTGCACCTCATGCCGCAAGGCAAAGCAATGGCTTGAACAGCACAATATTCCCTACAAGGAAAGAAACATCATTTCTGATCCTCTGAACCGGGAAGAAATCATTCATGTTCTGAGAATGACTGAAGAAGGCACGGAAGAAATCGTGTCAACGCGGTCGAAGGCTTTCCAAGAGCTGAACATCGACCTGGACGACATTTCAATGAACGAACTGATCGATTTGATTGAAAAGAACCCAAGCCTGCTGAGACGGCCAATTATTTTGGATGACCGCCGGATGCAGGTCGGCTACAATGAAGATGAAATCCGCCGCTTCCTGCCGCGCAGCGTGCGCAGGCTGGAAATGGCCCGGGCTAAGCGCCTGGCAGACCAGGATTTATAATTTCAGAATAGAAAGTTGAAGGCGTTGGCTTCTAGAAGCTAACGCTTTTGCTTTGTCGGCTTTTTAGGTTACAATAACAGTACACACAAAGGAGGGATTGAGAATGCGCGTTGAAAAGGTAAATGAGAATACGCTCCGCGTAAGCATGACCCGGGAGGATCTGAACCAGCGGGGCTTGAAGATTCTGGACTTGCTCGGCAACCGGGAAAGAGTCCAGGAATTCTTCCTGTCAGTTCTGCGCGAAGTAGACGAGGACAATGACTTTGCCAGCGATGCGCCGGTGACTTTCCAAGTCATGCCCAACGATGGCGGGATCGATCTCTTGATTACCAAGATGAATAATAACAGCGACCTGCCGGAAGAAATGCGGCGCTTCTTTGATCCTGAAGCTAACGGGGTCGGAGGCGATATAGCTGAGCCAGTTGAGGAAGGTGACTGGGCCTTTTCTGACCTGGATCCGGCTGATGACGCCAACACTGAGATGGACCCGGTGATCATGCAGGACCTGGGCAACACTGATGATGATGACTACGAGGACTACTGGAGTTACCAGGAGACTCATGTCCTGGCCTTTGACGATATCGATGACCTCCTGGCTTTGGCTGACAGCCTCAAGGTCAGCGACCTGGCTTCCAGCGTCTACTACTACAAGCAGAAGTTCTATCTCAAGCTGGCTTTCATGGACGAGAATTACGCGGAAATCAAGCCGGCTGATGCCTGGGCGATCGCCAATGAATTTGGCTGCCAGGTGTCCGCTGACGAATTTCAGCAGGCCCAAGACCACGGCCAGTGCCTCTTCCAGCAGGATGCTCTGGGGGCATTGCGCCGGCAGTTTGCCAGCAAGTGGGCATAAGAATATAGACTATAATTTGCGGACTCCTTCGGGAGTCCTTTTATTTTTTTCAGCTTTTTTAAAAAAATCTCCCCCTTTTGGCGTACTAGTTAATGGGGGATTATTTTGTACGCAGCTTTATTAAACAAAGAACTGGTCCTGGCCGTCAGCGAGGCTGGCAAGGTCCGGGAAAACCCGGCCTATCTCAACCAGGAAGTCTACCGCTGCCCGCGTTGTCAAAAGCCGGTGATCCTGGTCTTGTCGCAGAAGGCTGAGCCCTTTTTCAAGCACTACCAGGCTTACCGGGGGCTGGGGGAACAAGAGGAGCACCGGCAGGGGAAAATGCTCCTGAAAGCTGCCTTGACCGCGGCGGGCCTAGCAGCGAAAACTGAGGTGCCGCTGGCTGAAGGCGCCTTGCGGGCTGACGTTTTGGCCACGCCGCTTTTGGCCTTTGAAGTCCAGTGCGCGCCCTTAAGCAAGGAAGAGTTTGCCCACCGGCATGCCCTTTACCGGGCGATCGGGATCAAGGATGTCTGGCTGGTTGGCCGCAGGCATTTTTTAGGGGAAAAATTAAAGCAGACCCAGCTGATTTTCTTTCGGGAAAACCCGGCCTGGGGGAGCTATTATCTGGAAATCCACCAAGAAGAAGGCCTAATCAGGCTAAAATACCAGATCAAGCAGGCACCCATCAGCCAGACCCTGCTCTACCGGCAGGTAGATTTTGCTTTGGACGCTGAAGGAATCGCTGCCTTGTGGCACTTTAGGCCCCTTTTGCCCCCGCCTTTGGCTGATGACTGGGTCAAGGAGCGGGACTATCTGGACCAGCAGCTGAAGGAAAAGAGCAAGCTGGGCCAGAAACTGGGGGAATTGATGTACTTGACCGGCTATACCGTCTTTACCTTGCCCAGGGAGGCTTTTTCCACTTGGCGGCTGCCAGGGGAGAAAAGCTGGCTCTTGAAATTTCTGCAGCAAAAAGCCAGCCCCTAAAGGTGAGGCTGGCTATAAGAGATGAAGGTGACTGACTGGGCAGTAAAGCGGAGCATTCTCCGTCAGCTGCATCAAGGGTTCAAGGCAGCTGTCAGCGCTATTTTGAAAAATCTGCAGGAGGTCGTCGTCACTTAGTTCGCCGTCAAGCAAGATGCCGCTGTCGTCAATTTGGTCGTCAAAAACCACAGTTGAAGGCAGGGCAGTGACCTGGAATTTCCGGGCCAGCTGCTGGTCCTGGGCAATAACGTCTTTTAAGCAGGTGTCGTTCAAAGTAGATGAAATTTTCTCTGGTTTGATATTAAGGCTTGTCAGCAATTCTTCAGCCAAGGCCGGAGAGTAAGACCGCTGGCCGTCGCTCAAGCTTTCCTGCAGCTTAAACAGGAAGCTCCTGGCCTTCTTTTTGCCATAAGCAATCTGGACGGCATAGTAAAAGCTCTGGGCGCTGACTGAGGCATTATGGTAATTGGCCAAATTGATGGAAGTGTTGAAATTCCAGTTCCGCTTGACCATGTCGGCCTTCATGGCCTCCATGGTTACCAGGGGGATGTAATTGACGGAAATTTCAAGCTCCAAGTCTTTCGCCAGCAGCCGGATGCGCTTTTCAAGCTGGTAGCAGGACAAGCCTAACGGATTGATAAACAGAAAAAGTTCGAACATGGTCGACCTCCAATTTTTGCTTCATCTGCTACTTTAACAAAACTTTTACTTGAAAACAAAAGAAAAGCTTACGGCTATTTTTGCTTGGCATGCAGGCTGGCCCGGGCAATCTTGCTCATGTTGTTGGCTGACTTGACCGGCAAGGCAAAGCGGGTCTTGATTTCTTCCAGGGCTTCCTTGATGGCAGCCGGGGAGTCATTTTCAATTTCCATTTCCCAGTCCTGGTAGCCATCCGGGTAGCTGGTCTGGTCTAAAGTCAGCTCGCAGCCCTTCGGCCCGTCCAAAAGGATCCGCCGGGTCTTGCTCCAGGAAAAAAGGGTCAGCTGACCGGCTTTGTCCGGGTAATGCTCCAAAAGATACTTGCCGACATTGCCAACTAGGCTCGGCTTGCCTTCTTTCAAAAAGTCTTCGGCTTCAGGCAGGGTCAAGTCATCATTGATTTCCAGGCTTTCATGGTAGGTTTCCTGCAGCTTCTTGACCGGGACCTTGATGGTTTCCTCGGCCCGGTCTTTAAAGCAGCGGATTCTGAGGGCGCTGTGGTCTTTTTTCAGCTGCCAGTCCGGGGTGTCAAAATAATGGTTGCTCTGCTTGAAATCGCTCTTGACCGGGTAGGCGCTGGTAATAGCATCGTAGCTAGCCTGGTCCAGGGCGACTTTGGCTTCAATTTCGCGGTTCTTGCTCATTTTTGATAACTCCTTTGTTAGATAAAAATTAAAAGGCTTGCGTTGGTGCTTTCGCTAACATCTATGTTAAAATGAATTTGTTTGAGATGGAAGGAAAATGTCTGTGATTACTGATTGGGATACTTTTTTATGGCCATACAATGAAGCCGTAAATGAACTAAAAGTTAAATTCAGAGCTCTCCGGCAGAGTTTCTTGACCAAGGGAGAGCATTCACCAATAGAATTCGTGGTTGGCCGGGTGAAAACGGTCGACTCCATTAAAGAGAAAATGCAGCGGCGGGTCATCAGCCCGGACGTGATCGAAACCGACATGCAGGATATTGCCGGCATCCGGATCATGTGCCAGTTTGTCGACGACATCTACCGGGTCGTTGACCTGCTTCACGCCAGAGACGACCTGGAAGTCGTCGAAGAGCGCGACTATATTCAAAACGCCAAGCCGTCCGGCTACCGGTCCTACCACATGGTGGTGGCC
>NZ_JBJEES010000134.1:0-5891 GCF_051873315.1 Lactobacillus sp. | reverse complement strand
CTCTTTCCATCTCAAAACTATAATTTTGTTGACATGTATAAAGTATAGTCCTGACTTAAGAAAAGTCAATACTGTTCACGTATTGTATAGTCTACAAATCCCTTATAAAGCTAGTATTCATAAGGGTTTTTAGATAGCAAAAAACTTTTTATTTTTTACTTTATTGGCCCATGTATAGCTTTTTCTTTTAAGAAATCCCCAAGAAAAAACAACAGACCCGGAGCTGCTGCTCCGAGTCTGTTGACTAATTTATTCTCTTTTAAAAAAATTATGCTATTTTTCCAGCCGCTTGTTCTCCAGCCGTTTTCTGGCCTCCTGCAGCTTCTCCTGCTTGCTGTTGATGTTTTTGACACCCAAAATATCCAAAAAGAAAGTAAAGATTGGAACGCTGACGATCAAGCCCCAGGTGCCGAAGAAGTGCTCGCCAAAGAGCAGGACCACAAAGGTGTAGAAAATCGGCAATTCCGTCTTGCTGGACATGAATTTCGGGTTCAAAATATAGGTTTCCAAAGTGTGCAGGACGGCAATCATGATCAAAATATAGATCACGTCCTGCATCCCCCCGACCGTATAGGCCACCAAAGACAGAGGAATCAGGGAAATGATCACCCCGGCCACCGGGACCAGACTGCAGATGAAGACCATGAGGCCCAGGGCAAAAATCTGCGGCATTTTCATAATGGCCAGGCAAATAATCGTCAAGACCGTATTGCAGATGGCAATCAAAAACTGGGCTTCCAGAACCACCCCAAAAGTATTGGTGAACTTGCGGCCAAAGTAGGCAATGTCTTCAAAGAGCCAGCCAAAGAGATCTGACTTCAGAAAGGACTTGCTGAAATTATCCATCTCCTTAAGTTCAATCGTGTAAAAGAAGCTCAAGACCAGGGCCATGACAAAGGACATGGCTACTGAGCCAAAGCCCTTTAATGCCGCCGTCAGCGCGGTCAGGCTGCTCTTGACCTGATTGGAGATTGTTTTTTCAGAAACATACTTGTGCAGCTGACTCATCAGCCAGCCCACGTCATTGGTCTGGTAAAAATCAATCACCGACTTGGTCATCTTGGTCACCTGCTTGACCAAAACCGGGACATAGTAGCGCAGGGCAAAGTAAAGCAGGACGACGATCAAGAGATAGGTCAAAGCGACAATCAATTTGTCAGAAACATGCTTGAATTTCCCCTGCACGAACTTGACCAGGTGCACAATCAAGTAGGTGAAGATAAAGGTGAGCAGGATCGTGTTCATCATTGCCCGCACGCAGTACAGGGCCAGAATGATCATGAGCAAGACCGTTGCCCGCCGCAAATGAGTATTGTTTTTAAATCTGTTCCATAAACTGGCTTCCATAGTGTCTTCCCTAACTATTAATCTCCGGAAAAATTATTTTATCTATTGTAAACTTTTTCACCGGGAAAAACAAATCAGAAGGCACCGCCGCCGCTGCCGCCCCCAAAGCCGCCGCTGGAGGCGCTGGAGGCCGAGAAGTTGCCGCCAGAGCCAGCTGAAGAAGAAATTGCCTCGTCAAAGCTGGATGCAAAAGCCCCGTAGCTACTGCCGGCATAGTAGTAGGTCCAGTAAGGATCAGCCTCGATTTCTTCTGGGAATTCCAGCTTCAGCTGCTTGAGGACCTTCTTGGCCAGGCCAAAGGCAATGGCGTAAGGCATAACCTGCTCCCAGAGAGTCAGTTCCCCAATATCGCGCAGCTTAAACTGGCCGATATCATCCAGCATGGCTTCAAATCCCATAGCCTGTTCAGTAGCTTCTGCCCCCTTTTTTGTCAAAGATGAGAAGTGGTGCAGACGCAACAAGGCAACTGCAAAGGCAGCCAAGATCCAGACAGCAACTGGAAAGAGCCACAGGAAATATTTATCATACAAGAAGAAGCTGACGAGAATAGCCGCGACTGAAAGAATCATTACAGCTATGGTGTATAACGACAACATCTCCTCTCTGTCCTGCAATTTCTGGTCGATGTAGCCTTCTTTAATCAAGGCCTTTTGGCTGTCCTCTTGCCAGTTCTTGTAGCTAGAAGTAATCCCCTTGCTGTCGCCATATTGTTTCAAGTCCTTGTTGCTAAAGCTTTGTCCATTGCCGACCTTTTTGAAAATTCTGTTTAAAAGCGGCAGGTCGCCTTTATACTTGCTGGTCTTGGTATAAGTGAAGTTCTTTCCCTTCTTGCCTGGATCAATAGTAATTTCGCCCCGGCCGGCCCGGAGGGCAATTTCGGCTGCCAAGGCCTTGCCGTCTGGATCTTTTTTGGTCACCAGGATCTGGGCCGCAGTCGGGCTGAAACTTGGAATTTCAAAATTGTGGCCAATTTCTTTTTTGGCCTTGACCGGGCTGCCCGACTTTCTGCTCTTGATAAAGACTGGCAGATAGAGCAGCGGCGAGATGGCAAAAAGGGCCAGGCCGATCAATTCATAAACATTGTGGCGGGACTTTTTAGCAGCCGTTTCTTCAGCCAGCGCTTTTTCCTGGTCCACGACCTTGGCCGCGATTTCCCCGGAATGCCGCTTTTTATTTTGGCTGACTAAACTGTTTGGGAAAAGCAGATGCAGCTCCAAAAAAGTATTTTCCGGCAAAGTGGCTACTTCTGCCTTGACCAGGCCCTTTTCCTTGTCAACGGTCAAATGACCATTGGCATTGACATGGGCCCAGCCCTTCAAGAAGGACAGATTTTTGCCTTTGAAGCGAACCGCGGCAGAAACATTGGAAATCTCTTTATCCCAGCCGTCCCCGACAATCTTGAAATTTAGTTCAGAAGCGTCATCATAAGTGTCAACCGCCCTGGAAATTTTGTAGCGGTAGACCACCTGTACCTTCCCCTCTTCGACATGGTGGTAGACCTTGAACTTGTAGGAATTGCCATCTTTACTGAAGTGGTAGACATTGCCGCCGTCAGCCTGGTTGTTCAAGGCCGGCTTGACCGTCTTCCCGCTGGCCAGGTCCTTAACCTCGACGCTCTGCCCGCTGACCTTCTGTCCGCTGGCCAAGTTCTGGGTATAGTAGACCCCATTGGCTGAATCGTCGAAGTCATAGACGATCTTCCGGGTCATCGACAAGGACCCGTCAGAATTGACGACTGCCGTGACATCCATCTTGGTTAGGTCATAATCGGCAAAAACTTTTTCTGGTAAAAAGAGGGCCGCAAAGCCGGCCAAAAACAAGGCCAGGCCCCATAAATACTTCCGTTTCATCTTTTTCTCCCTTTCACTTTTTCATTGTTCAGACAAGCAAGGCTGGCTGACACAATTTGAGAATATTTTTTCTTAAAATTATTATAATTCAAGCAGCAATTGCTTGGCAACGCGAAAAATTTCAGCATTTATTTATGCAAAACAAGGCTTTCTTATGCTTACATCCGTAAGGCGTGGTATACTGTAGTTACTACCGTGGTCTAATAGACCAAATTGTGTTGGGAGGAAATACAATGCGCAAACCAATGCTGGCCGGCATCCTTGCCGCTGAGCTCGCCTTAGTCGGAGCGGCTGTCTTTTATCACCAAAGCCAGGCCGATAAGAGCAGCGAGTCCGCTGGCAGCAGCAAGACTTACAAGGTCTACAGCAAGGCGGAAAAGACCAAGGCCAAGGCCGACAAAGAAGATGAAGAATCCAAATCATCAAGCAAGGCAAAAAGCAAGAGCAAGAAGAGCAAGAAGAAATCATCCAGTTCTTCAAGCTCTTCAGAAGACGTGAGTCAATCATCATCCAGTGAGTCATCAAGCGACTCTTCAAGTTCTTCAAGCGACGACTCATCCAGCTCAAGCTACAGCTACTCCAGCCAGGCTAAGTCCAGCAAGAAGAAGTCGACTAAGAGCTCAAATGGCTCCAGCTCCACTACTTGGGGCTCTGCCTACAGCAACTCAACTTATAGCTACAGCTACTCCAGCCCAAGCAGCTCCAAGAGCTCCACGTCCAGGTCAACTGGTTCAACCGGCTCTTCAAGCTACACGACCAAGAAGAGCAGCACAACCACCAGCAAGTCCACGGCTGACGATGACGTCAACACGACTGAAGACCTGCCAGAAGAAAATGTCAATAACGACAGCGATAATTAAAAGTTTGGCAAAGAAAAATAGTTCAAGATCCTAAATGATCTTGAACTATTTTTTTACGCTTTTTCAGCTTTTTCTTTATTCTTCGTGAGACTTGACATCTTCCGCAGCTTCAGCTTCCAGGGAAGCTTCGTACTTTTCAACGCCTTCCTTGGCTGCTTCAGCTACTTCGATGCCCAAGTCAGTCAACTGCTGGTCGGCAACTGGAGCTGGAGCGTGCATCATTGGTTCGCTGGCGCTGGCGTTCTTCGGGAAGGCAATGACATCACGGATGTTGTCCTTGCCTGCCAAAAGCATGGCGAAGCGGTCCAAGCCGATGGCCAGGCCGGCGTGCGGCGGGAAGCCCATGTCCAGGGCGTCCATCAAGAAGCCGAATTGTTCGTAAGCCCGTTCCTTAGTAAAGCCCAGGGCCTTGAACATCTTTTCCTGGATGTCCCGCTTGTGGATCCGGATGGAGCCGCCGCCCAGTTCGTAGCCGTTCAAAACGATGTCGTAGCTGCGGGCGTGAGCCTTGTGCGGATCGGTTTCCAGGAGCTCAATTCCCTTGTCATCGGGCATGGTGAATGGGTGGTGGGCAGCGATCCAGCGCTGGTCGCCTTCGTCGTATTCAAACAGCGGCCAGTCGACAACCCAGAGGTACTTGTAAGTGTCCTTTGGAATGATGCCTGTTTCCTTGGCGGTTTGCCGGCGCAGGTAGTCCAGGGAGTCGCAGCAGACCTTCCATTGGTCAGCGATGAAGAGGAGGAGTTCCCCGCCTTCCAGACCGAATTCTTCAACCAAGCCGGCCTTTTCTTCGTCACTTAAGAAGCGGGAAACAGGACCGGAGAAGTCGCCGTCTTCATACTTGACCCAGGCCAGGCCCTTGGCGTGGTAACGCTTGATGTAGTCCTGCATGGCTTCGATCTTCTTGCGGGAGTAGAACTTAGCCCCGCCCTTGACCGCGATCCCGCGGACAAAGCCGCCGTTTTCCAAGGCGGAAGTAAAGACCTTGAAGCCGGACTTGGCAAAGACAGAACCCAAGTCGTGGATCAGCATGCCGTAACGGGTATCTGGCTTGTCACAGCCGTACTTGTCCATGGATTCCTGCCAAGTGATCCGCGGCAGCGGCAGCTTTAAGTCGATTCCCTTCACGTCCTTCATAACCTTAGCCAGGAGGCCTTCAGTTACTTCTTGAACGCCTTCTTCATCCATGAAGGAAGTTTCCAGGTCGATCTGGGTGAATTCCGGTTGCCGGTCCCCACGCAAGTCTTCATCTCTGAAGCAGCGGGCGATTTGGTAGTACTTGTCAAAGCCGGCCCCCATCAAGAGCTGCTTGAAGATTTGCGGTGACTGCGGCAAGGCGTAGAAGGAACCTGGGTAAACCCGGGAAGGAACCAGGTAGTCCCGGGCGCCTTCCGGCGTTGACTTGCCCAGGTCTGGAGTTTCAATGTTGATGAAGCCTTGGCCTGACAGGTAAGCGTTGGTAGCGGTCATGATCTGGGCCCGCATGATCAAGGCGTTTTGCAAAGTTGGCCGGCGCAGGTCCAGGTAGCGGTACTTCAACCGGGTCTGTTCGCTGGCTACCAGGTCATCCTTGATTTCAAATGGCGGAGTCTTGGCCTTGTTCAAGACCGTGATTTCGCTGGCAATGACTTCCACGTCACCAGTCTTCATGTCCGGGTTCTTGCTGGAACGTTCGTTAACGTGACCCTTGACTTCGACCACGTATTCCTGGCCCAAGGAAGATGCCACGTCCATCAACTCTTTGCCAGAATCATGGTTGACAACGACTTGGACAATCCCTTCCCGGTCGCGCAGGTCGATGAAGATCAGCTGGCCCAGGTTCCGGACTCTTTGC
>NZ_JBJEES010000133.1:0-23811 GCF_051873315.1 Lactobacillus sp. | reverse complement strand
AACGCCAGTCCCTTGACCCGCCTCCTTTATCAAACCGCCAAAAGGCTGGAAGGCCTGCCGGAAGACACGGGCACCCACGCCCCTGGCTTAGTGATCAGTGAGGAGCCCCTGTCCAGGCAGATCGGTCTCATGACCGGGAAAGAAGCGCCTTTATGGACGGTTGAGCAGACCAAAAAGTATGTTGAAAAGTACGGCCTCCTTAAGATCGACTTTCTGACCCTGGACAATCTGGAGCTTTTGGAAGGCGTTTTGGCGGAAATCAAAAAGACCAGCGGTTCCCTGGACTTGACCCGGCTGCCTCTGGATGATCCGGATACTTTGGCCCTTTTTGCCCGTGGGGAGACCCAGCAGATCTTCCAGTTTAATTCCAGCGGGATGCAGGAGGTCTTGCGGAAAATTCAGCCCCGGACTTTTGACGACTTGTCCGTAGCCGTGGCCCTTTACCGGCCGGGCCCAATCGCCAGCATCCCCTTGTATGTTGCCCGGAAAAACGGGACCAGTCCGGTTCAGTATCCCGATCCCAGCTTAAAAGAAGTCCTGGGGCCAACCTACGGCGTCTTCGTCTACCAGGAGCAGGTCATGCAGACAGCCCGGATTTTCGCCGGCTTCAGCCTGGCTGAGGCTGACGTCTTCCGAAACGCGATTTCCAAAAAGCAGGCTGGCCTTTTGGCTGAAGAAAAAGGCAAGTTTATCGCCGGGGCAATGAAAAATGGGCACAGCCGGCAAGCCGCCGAAGCGGTCTATGCCTTAATCGAGCCCTTTGCTAACTACGGCTTCAACCACTCCCACGCCGTGGCCTATGCCCTTTTGGCTTACTGGCAGGCCTTCTTGTCCGTCCACTTCCCAAGAGAGTTCTATTTGGAAAAAATCCGGGCTAGCCGGGGTAAGGAAAAAGGGGCCATCATCCGCCAGGCCAGAAAGGCCGGCGTTGAAGTCCTGGGCCCGGACATCAACTTGAGCCAGGAAGAAGCCCGCCTGTTTGAAGGCCGGATCTACCTGGGCTTAAAGGACATCATGGCTATTACTCCGCCATTTTTGGACCAGCTCTTAAAGATAAAGCGGCCGGTAACCAGCTTCCCGGCTTTTCTGCGGCAATTGGATGCCAAGGAGTTAAAAGAAAGGCAGCTGATTCCCTTGATTGAAGCCGGACTTTTTGACCAGATCAGCCCCAACCGGGCAAGCCTTCTGGTCAACTGCGGCAACATGCTCAATACCGCCCGCCTGTCGCAAAAGAGCCTGGTCTTGCAGGACTTTCTGGCCGCCAAAGAAGAAAACGTGCCGATGCCTACGGCAGCTGAAAAGGCGGCCATGGAAGAGCGGGCCATGGGCTTTGCGATAACGGCAACGCCTTTGGAAATTGCCGGCAAGGCCTTGGCCAAGCGCTACGGGGCCAAGACCTTTGCTGCTTTTGCCTTAAACGAGACCGGGCAGGTCCTTGCCCAATTCGTCAAGAAAAACGACTGGCGGGTCAAGCGGGGGGCGCGGGCTGGCGAACTAGGCAGCAACGCTGTTTTTAGCGACGGGCAGACCAGTGAAAAGGTGACGATTTTTACCAGCCAGTACCGCCGCTTTGCCCAAATGCTGAAAGAAGACGCGGTCTATCTTTTGCAGATTGACAAAAAAGAAGACCAGGAGGATGGCCGGGGCTACCAGCTGATCTTGCGGGACCTCCGCCTTCTGGACTTAAAACAGATCGAGCAAGTCGAAGAAGTCAAGCCGGTCACGGTCAAGCCAAAAGAACTGGCCCTTGAGCGCTATTTTGACCAGCACTATCAGACCAAGCGCCTGGGCGACTTCCGGGTCAAAGAAAGGGGCACGGCCCTGGGCAAGCTGTTAGCTGTCCGCTACCAAGAAGACAAGCGGGGGCGGAAGATGGCGACTTTGATCTTGGCCGATTCTTCCGGCCGCTACAGGTGCTGGCTTTTTGCCGGGGAACTGGCAAATTTAAACTTGAATTTGCAGGTGGGTGACTATTACCTGCTCAAGTTAGAAGCTTTAGGCCAAAGAGAGAGCCTGGACTTTAAAATTTATGGCCTCAAGCAGGTCAATTTGCGCTGAAAATGACTTGACCAATTTGCTTTTTTGAAAAAAATCTGTCCTAGTGAAAAAAATAATAAACGCCAGGCTGGGATTTGTAAGCCCTAACAGGTCGAAATGAGAAATAAATCGAATTTAAACCAGATTTTACAAGACTTTATGCGGGAAAAATGTTATGATTTATGTGATGTGAGATATTACACAATTTAAATCATGATGAGGTGAATTCATGAAACGGATTGGTATTTTGACTAGTGGTGGCGACGCCCCTGGCATGAATGCAGCCGTAAGAGCCGTAACCAGAGTCGCGATCGCGAACGGTTTGGAAGTTTTCGGCATCAGATACGGTTTTGCAGGTTTGGTTGCGGGCGACATTTTCCCATTGGAAAGTGAAGACGTAGCCCACTTGATCAATGTTTCCGGTACCTTCCTCTACTCTGCGCGTTATCCTGAATTCGCAGAAGAAGAAGGGCAACTGGCTGGTATTGCTCAATTGAAGAAGCATGGCATCGATGCTGTCGTCGTTATCGGTGGGGATGGTTCCTACCACGGCGCCCTGCAATTGACTCGCCACGGCTTCAACTCAATTGGTCTGCCAGGCACGATCGACAACGACATCCCTTACACGGATGCCACGATCGGCTATGACACGGCCTGCATGACGGCAATGGACGCGATCGACAAGATCCGTGACACTGCTTCCAGTCACCACCGGGTCTTCATTGTTAACGTAATGGGCCGCAACTGCGGTGACATCGCCATGCGCGTCGGCGTAGCCTGCGGTGCGGACGCGATCGTCATTCCTGAAAGACCATATGATGTCGAAGAAATCGCCAACCGCTTGAAGCAAGCTCAGGAAAGCGGCAAGGACCACGGTTTGGTAGTCGTTGCCGAAGGCGTGATGACTGCTGACCAATTCATGGCTGAACTGAAGAAGTATGGTGACTTCGACGTTCGGGCCAACGTTTTGGGCCACATGCAGCGGGGCGGCACGCCAACTGTTTCTGACCGGGTGCTGGCTTCCAAGCTGGGCAGCGAAGCCGTTCACCTTCTTTTGGAAGGCAAGGGCGGCCTGGCTGTCGGTATTGAAAACGGCAAGGTTACTTCACACGACATCCTTGATTTATTTGATGAGTCTCACAAGGGTGACTATGACTTGTTAAAGCTCAACGCAGATTTATCAAGATAGTTGTTTTTATAGTTTTTGATTTAGGGAGATTTTTTCAAGATGAAAAAAACGAAGATTGTTAGTACTTTAGGACCAGCTTCAAACGATATTGAAACTATTACCAAGTTAGCCGAAGCAGGCGCAAACGTATTCCGTTTCAACTTCTCACACGGTGACCACGAAGAACACTTGGCAAGAATGAACATGGTTCGTGAAGTTGAAAAGAAGACTGGCAAGCTTTTGGGCATCGCTTTGGACACCAAGGGTGCCGAAATCAGAACCACTGACCAAGAAGGCGGCAAGTTCACTATCAACACTGGTGACGAAATCCGTATCTCAATGGACGCAAGCAAGGCCGGCAACAAGGACATGATCCACGTTACTTACCCAGGCCTGTTTGACGACACTCACGTTGGCGGCACTGTATTGATCGACGACGGTGCTGTTGGCTTGACTATCAAGGCCAAGGACGAAGAAAAGCGCGAATTGGTTTGTGAAGCTCAAAACACTGGTGTCATCGGCTCAAAGAAGGGTGTTAACGCTCCAGGTGTTGAAATCCGCCTCCCAGGGATTACTGAAAAGGACACTGACGACATCCGCTTTGGTTTGAAGCACGGTATTAACTTCATCTTTGCTTCATTTGTACGTAAGGCTCAAGACGTTCTTGACATCCGCGCACTTTGCGAAGAAGCTAACGCACCATACGTTAAGATCTTCCCAAAGATTGAATCACAAGAAGGTATCGACAACATCGACGAAATCTTGCAAGTTTCAGATGGTTTGATGGTTGCCCGTGGTGACATGGGTGTTGAAATCCCATTCATCAACGTGCCATTCGTACAAAAGACTTTGATCAAGAAGTGCAACGCTTTGGGCAAGCCAGTTATCACTGCTACTCAAATGCTGGACTCAATGCAAGAAAACCCACGTCCAACCCGTGCCGAAGTAACTGACGTTGCCAACGCCGTTCTTGACGGTACTGACGCAACCATGCTGTCAGGTGAATCAGCAAACGGTTTGTACCCAGTACAAGCAGTTCAAGCTATGCACGACATCGACGTTCGGACTGAAAAGCAAATGGACACCCGGAACACTCTGGCTCTGCAACGCTTTGAAGAATACAAGGGTTCAAACGTTACTGAAGCTATCGGTGAATCAGTTGTCCGGACTGCTCAAGAACTGGGCGTTAAGACTATCATCACTGCTACTAGCTCCGGCTACTCAGCTCGTATGATCTCCAAGTACCGTCCAGACGCAACCATCGTTGCCTTGACCTTCGACGAAAAGATCCAACACTCATTGGGTATCGTATGGGGCGTTGAACCAGTTTTGGCAAAGCAACCTTCAAACACTGACGAAATGTTCGAAGAAGCTGCCCGCGTAGCCAAGGAACACGGCTTTGTTAAGGATGGCGACCTGGTAATCATCGTTGCCGGCGTACCATTCGGCCAATCAGGTACTACTAACTTGATGAAGCTGCAAATCATCGGTAACCAACTTGCTCAAGGTTTGGGCGTAGGCACTGGCTCAGTTATCGGCAAGGCTGTTGTTGCTAACAGCGCTGAAGAAGCCAACGCTAAGGTTCACGAAGGTGACATCCTGGTAGCTAAGACTACTGACAAGGACTACATGCCAGCTATCAAGAAGGCCAGCGGTATGATCGTTGAAGCTTCTGGCTTGACCAGCCACGCAGCTGTTGTCGGCGTATCACTTGGCATTCCAGTTGTTGTCGGCGCTGCTGACGCAACTTCAAAGATCGCTGACGGCTCAACTTTGACTGTTGACGCTCGTCGCGGCGCAATTTACCAAGGTGAAGTTTCAAACCTGTAATCTAGGATTGCAAGTCTGACAACCACAGAAGAAAAGAGCTCAATCAAACGATTGAGCTCTTTTTCTTTGCTTGATTATTTCTTTTAAGCCGCCGCGTCGTCTTCACCCAAGATGATCTTTAAGGTGTCGTGAACGATCTTGTCCTTGGCCAGCTGGGCCTGGTCATCGTCTTGGTCGCGGAAGTCGTTGATCATTTCCGCGGCGATGCCTTGGTTTTTGATGACCCAGATTTTGTTGGCCATGATGGTGGCTTCCCGGACGTCGTGGGTAACAAGTACCGTGGTGATGCCTTCTTCCTTGCAGACCTGCAGGATAAGTTCTTGCATCTTGCTTCTGGTCAAGGCATCAAGGGCACCGAGTGGTTCATCCAAAAGCAGGAGCTGGGGAGAGGACAGGAGGGCTCTGGCCAAGGCTGCCCTTTGTCTCTGCCCCCCGGACAGGGTAGCCGGGTAGGCGTCAGCGTATTCTTCCAGCCCCACCCGGGCTAAAAGGCGCTTTGCCTTGTCCGGGTCATTGCCGGTCATGAGCAGGTTGCCCAGAACCGTCTTCCAGGGCAGCAGGCGGTCATCTTGGAACATGACCCGGGCTTGCTGGTTAAGGCCGGACAACTTTTGCCTATTCATGGTAATTTCCCCGCCTGTCGGCTCTTCCAGGCCAGCGATCAGGCGCAGGAGGGTGGACTTGCCGCCCCCACTCATCCCGACCAGGGCGATAAATTCGCCTTTAGAGATGCCTAAGTTGACGTTTTTCAAAATTTCCTTGCCGCCATATGACTGTTGCAGGTTGCTGATTTCGAGAAAAGGCATTTTTTAACCTCCTATTGGGCTGACCGGCTGTTTTGCCAGTCAAGCAAGATGACTTCAAAGTTGTGGGCGATAAAGTTGGACAGTTCCCCCAGCAAGGCATATAAGACGATGCAGAGGTAGATGGTGGTCACGTCCATGTATTGCTGGGCATTGGTTGACATGTAGCCGATGCCGGAGTCAGCTGAGACCGTTTCGGCTACGATCAAGGCTACCCACATGGTCCCTAGGGCGTAGCGGACCCCGATCAAGATGGTTGGCAAAGCACCAGGGAAAATGATGTCTTTGAACATCTGCCACTTGGAAAGCTGGTAGGCCTGGCCCATTTCCAAAAGGTCCGGGTCAATTGAGCTGATGCCATGGTAGGTATTGATGTACATTGGGAAGAGGCAAGCCAAGGAAATCAAGGTGATTTTTGACCCTTCATCGATTCCCATGATCAAGATAATGAGGGGAATAAGAGCCATATTAGGGATGGTTCTGAGCATTTGGATGCTGGTGTCAAAAGTCTGCCGGAAGACTTTTGAAGTTCCGGAACAAATTCCTAAGATAAAACCGGCTCCGCCCCCGATCAAAAAGCCCATGCTTGCCCGGTAGAGGCTGATACTGATGTTCTTTTGCAAGGTTCCGCTTTGCCAGTCCTTGACCGCGGTTGCCAGGACGGCAGATGGGGCCGGGAGAAATTCTGACTGGATCCATTTCAGCTGCACGCTGATCTGCCAGAAGCAGATGATGATGACGGGCAAGGCCCAGGGGAGCAGGTCCTTTTTCCAGTTAAAAGCTGCTTTCTTTTGCATGTTTGGCCTCTTTCTTACTTAATGCTGATGACGTACTTGCTGATCTTCGGGTCGGTCTTGATGACGCCGGCCTTGTAGAAGGTGTCAGCCATGGACTGGGATTCCTTGATAGCCGTTTGGGTGACGGCGCCGAAGTCGTATGATCGGCGGGAGATCATCTTTTTAACGACGGATTCCTTAAGCCCCAGGGCCTTGACCAGGATCTTGGTCAGCTTGGCTTGGTGTTTGTTGGCCCAAGTCATGTCTTGGCTGAGGTACTTGATCAAAAGCTGACTGACTGCCTGGTTCTTCTTGGCAAACTTTTGCGTTGACATGATGTAGCTGCGGTTGTTGTAAGAAACGTCTTCCCCGGTGTAAAGAAGGGTTGACCCGCTGGCTTCCAGCTGGGAGGTAGTTGGGTCCCAGGCCACGATGGCGCTGACCTTGCCCTTGGAGTAGGCAATAGAAGCTGCGCTGGTTTCCAGGTTGACCAACTGAACATCGCTGGTCTTTAAGCCGTACTTGGACAAAAGGGCCCGGATAAAGTATTCAGAAGCCGTGGACTTGGTGTAGGCAATCTTTTTGCCCTTTAAGTCAGCAATCGTCTTGATGCCGGATGACTTTTTGACCAAAAGGCCGGTCCCCTTGGCCTTGGTCCCGCCAGTGGCGATGTAGGCCAGTTTGCTGCCAGCCGCCAGAGCCGTAACCGGCGGAGTGTCCCCGCAGCGGGCGTAGTCGATTGAGCCTGAGGCCAGGGCCTGGACTTCTTCAGCCCCGGAGGAGAATTCCTTGAAGACCACATTGTAGCCTTGCTTCTTCATCTTTTTCTTTAAAGCCCCGCGGGCTTTGGAAATGGCGATTTCGTCACCGGACAGGTAGCCGATCTTGATCGTGGTCAATTTCGCGCTGGAAGATTTGTTGAGCCCGACTTGGGAATAAATGACCACGCTGGCCCAGAGGGCCAGCAAGACGGCGAGGAAAATTTTTCTGGCTAAGTGCTTGTGCTTTTTCATAAAAAACTAGGCTCCTTTTCTTTCTAGCTCTGCCAGTTCCGCGGCAAGTTCCGGCCGCTTGATCTTCCCGGTTGGGTTAAGCGGGAACTGGTCAACGAAAAAGATTTTGCTTGGGCGGCGGTAGGCGGCCAGGTTCTTTTGGCAGTAGCGGGAAATTTCTTCCCGGGCTTCTTCACTTGAAACGCCGGCCTTTGAATCTAAAACGATGGCGGCAGTGACCGCTTCACCGTAAAGCTCATCTGGAGTTGGAACAACGGCGACGGCTTTGACGAAAGTCAGTTCAGAGATGACGTTTTCGACGATGATTGGGCTGACTTTTTCGCCGCCCCGGTTGATCAAGTGCTTGATTCGCCCGTCCAGCCAAAGGTAGCCGTCTTGGTCAAAGTAGCCCAGGTCCCCGGTATGGAACCAGCCATTTTGGAAGTCCTTTTGGCTGCCGGACAGGTAATGAGTAATGACGTGGTCGCCTTTGATGCAGATCTCGCCTTTAATTCCTTTTTCCTTGCTATATTCGTGGTATTTGCCATCGGCAAAAATTGCCATGTCAGTGTGATAAGGCTTGCCCGATGACCCGATCTTGATGGCATCAAGCGGGTTCAAAGTGCACTGCGAGCATGATTCGGTCATCCCGTAGCCTTCTAGGATCGGCACATGGTAAGTTTCAATGAACTGCTTGTGCCGGGAAACAGGCAGCATGGCGCTGGCGCAGCGGATAAAGCGGAGGCGGTTTTGCGGATGCTCTTTGTAGGCGGCCAGGGCTTTTTCGTTCTTGAGCAGAATCGTGACAATGGTTGGCACGACTGAGGACCAGGAGGCATCAGCTTCTTCAACCCAGTTCCAGAAGCGGCTGGCCGAGAATTTCGGCGCGATGGCGATTCGTCCTCCAGCCAAAAGGCTGCTGGTTGTCAGAATCATCTGGGCGTTCATATGAAACATGGGCATGACGACCAAAACCGTGTCGTCCGCGGTTAAGCGGTGGCTGTCCTTGTCATATTGGGCAGCGTTTCTCATCATGGCATGGGTCAAGCCGACCTGCTTAGGCTTGCCGGTGGTGCCGGAAGTGTTTAAGATCAAGCCAAGGGAGTCTTCGCTCGGCAGGCAAGACCGGCCGGCTGGCAGGTCTGTTTTATAAAAGAAGGCAAGATCCGGCTTGGTCTTTAAATTCAAGATCTGTTTTGCAAAAGCTGGCAAGTTGATTTCTGCCGCCAGCTCAGCGTCAAGCAAGAGGGCCGGGTAGTCCAGGTCGCTTAAAAGGCGGAGGATTTCCGGGGCCGGAGTTGAAGCTGAGACGGGGTGGGGGGTGATCCCCATCCGCCACATGGCCTGGTTGATGGGAATATAGACTGGGCTGTTGGCCAGGCAGAGCAGGACCCGGTCGCCAGCGGCCAAGTTCACAGTCTTAAAAGCTTCTTTTAACAAGGCCACGTCATCTTCGATGTCCTGGCCGGTAAACCATAAGTGCCGGCTGAGGTCCATTAGGATTTCCCTGTTTTGGTTCTGGGCGATTTTTTCTTGCAAGTCATCAGTTAAGCGTGTCATGAGATTTCTCCCTTCTTAAAAAGTGCCAGCAGCTTGCGGCCGTTTGGCCGGCCGATCAAGCGGCCGAATGGCGGAGTCAGGTATAAAAAGTCGGCGATCAGCCAGGAGATGGCCAGGCAGACCGCGTAGCCAAGTGGGAATAAGGCTAGCAAGACCCACTGGTTCAGCTGAACCAGGCTCAACAGCCAGGCCAGGAAGGTGATTGAAATTGAGTGGACCAGGTAAACGCCAAAGGAAATGGCGCTAGACCGGTCAACCCAGCTGACAAAGGCCGGTTTGGTCTGTTGCCACTGGTCTCTTTTCTCTGCATAGAGCAGGCAGAGGGTGAAGATGGTGGCGATCATGCAGACCGCGTAGATCATTAAGTATGGCTGGTGAATCAAGTTGGCTGAGTGCTGGCTGAGCTGCAGAACCTGGACGTTGAACTGGTAAAGGACCAGGGTTCCGGCCGCGGCAAGCGCGGTTGTTATGAAGACCAGCTTCTTTTTCCGCAAAAGCCACTTGGTTAAAGCTTCGTAGTTGATCCAGGCCCAGCCGCCTAAAATGAAGTAGAACTGGTAGAACAGAATGTTGTTGCCGTAGTACTTGAAGAGGTAGGGCCAGGAATCATGATTAACCTGCGGGTAGTAGTACTTGGCCCAGATGACCAGGCAAAGCTGGAGTGCCGCGCTGAGCGCCAGGAGCAGGTTGAGCTGCTTTTTAAATAATGCAAAAAGCTTGAGCACCAGCGGGAAGATCAAGTAGAGCTGGAACATCAAGAAGATGTAGTAAAAGTAGAACTGGTTGCCTTTGCTGATAGCTTCCAGCCAGCCGGTCAGCCACTTGTTCCAGCTGAAAGAGCCGCTGGTCAGCAAGAGGAAGGCTAAAAAGAGGCCGTTCCAGAAGAGGTAGGGAATACCGCTGCCGATATAGCGTTTTTTCCAAAAAGTCGGCCAGTTCTGCTTTTCCGGCTTGCCCCAGTAGCCTAAAAAGAGAACTAGGCCGGTGATGAACATAAAGCCAAAGCGAGGAAAGTGCAAAATCAAGTGAGTTGATACTAAAAAGCGGCCGGCAGGGGTCGCCCTGTTGCCTAGTGCCTCTGCAAAAGTGCTGGCCACGTGGTTGAGCACGACGCCAAACATAAAGAAGCAGCGCATCAGGTCAACTTCGTAAAGGTGTTTTTTCTTAGACATGTAAGCCTCCTTATTTATTGCTTACCTAGATTAATTAAAGAACTTGGCCAAAACTTGCTTTAAAATAGAAAAAACTATGCGTGAATTGAAAAAAATCAGCGACTGGGCAGAAAAACTATTGCTATTTGCTTTATTTTCTTTCTTTGTTCCCGTATACTAGCATTAGAATTATGTAAAGTTGGAGGCAGAACATGCTTGGAGAAATCCGGACCGGTAAAATTACTGACAGCAACGCTGAAGCCTATTTCGTGCAGATTGACGGCTTAACGTTCAAATTGAAGAAAGAAGAAATCACCCAGGAAGAGCCGCCCAAAATTGGCGGCGAAATCACGGGCTTTATTTATGATAATCAAAAACATGAACGGGAAATGACCCAGTTCTTGCCCTTTGCTCAGGCTGACCAATACGGCTGGGCTACGGTTACCAGGGTTCAGCGGGGCCTGGGGGTCTTTTTGGACATCGGCTTGCCTGATAAGGATATAGTTATGTCACTGGACGACCTGCCGCTTGACCCGGCCCGCTGGCCGCAAAAAGACGACCGCCTTTTGGTAAGGCTGGAAACTGATGACAAGGACCGGATCTGGGCCAAGGCAGCTGACGAAAATGTCTTTGACCAGATCGCCGTCCGCTTCCCAAATAACCTGGTCAACAAGAACCTGCTTGCCCGGGTTTACTCCAGCAAGTCCCTGGGCTGCTTTGTCTTGACCAATGACTACTATTTGGGCTTCATCCACGAATCCCAAATGCAGCAGCCGCTGCGGCTTGGCGAAGAGGTCAAGGCCCGGGTGATCGGGGTCAGCCAGTACGGCCGCTTAAACATGAGCGTTTTGCCCCGGGCTTTTGAAGAAATTGACGATGACGCGGCCATGATCATGATGTCTTTGCGCCGTAAAGCTGATAAGACCCTGCCCTTTAGTGACAAGAGTGATGCCCAGGCAATTAAGGATTACTTTGGCATCTCTAAGTCAGCCTTCAAGCGGGCCTTAGGCAACTTGATCAAGCGGGGGCTGGTCAGCCAGGACAAGGAAGCCGGCACGATCAAGTTGGTCAAGGATGAGGCGGATGAATAAGCTCGCTGAACAGATTGACGATTACCTGCGCTACAGCCAGATTGAACGGGGACTCAGCCCGAATACGATCGCGGCCTACCAGCAGGATTTACAGGAATTTTTAGCTTACGTCAGAGAAGAGCAGATGACAGACTGGCCGCTGGAAGCCGTGGAAATTGATGCTTTTTTGGCTAAAGAGCGGGACTTGGGCAAGGCCAACAGCTCTATCAGCAGGCTGGTGTCGACCTTGCGCCGCTTTTACCAGTGGCTGGTCCGCCAGCAGCTGATTGCCCTAGACCCCATGAGCCAGATCGATGCTCCCAAGCGGGAGAAGCGGATGCCCCTGGCTTTGACTGAGGCAGAAGTAAACCGGCTTTTAGAGCAGCCAGATGTAACAACGGATTTGGGCCTGCGGGACCGGGCACTTTTGGAACTGCTTTACGCGACGGGGATGCGGGTCAGCGAAGCAGTTAACTTAAAACTGGCCGACGTCCATGCCGACTTGCAATTGATCAAGGTTTTGGGCAAAGGAAGCAAGGAACGCTTGATTCCGGTGAGCGATTTGGCTTTGGACTGGATCAAGCGCTACCTGCCCGTCAGAGACCAGCAGCTGCTAAAAGCCGGCAAGAGCAGTGACTGCCTGTTTTTAAACAGCCGGGGCGGGCAATTGACCCGGCAGGCCGTCTGGCAGAAAATCAAGAAGTACTGCCAGCAGGCGGGGATAGCTAAAGACGTGACCCCGCACACCCTCCGCCACAGCTTCGCGACCCATTTGCTGGAACATGGGGCGGATTTGCGGGTAGTCCAGGAAATCCTGGGCCATACCGACATTTCAACGACCCAGATCTATACCAATCTGACCCAGAAGCATATCCTGGACGTTTACCAAAAGACCCATCCCCGGATTTAGAGGTGATTATATGCTAGTACCATATAAAAAAGATTATGAAAAAGTTGCCATGGGCCTCTTGTCCTATCTGCCAGATTTCAAGAACCTGCAGAATTTGAAGGAAGAAATGCAGCTGTATGCTGAAGATCCGGCCCACCAGCTCTACCTTTACCGGGACGAGGACCAGAATATCGTCGGCCTGGCTGGCTGCGAGGCCGGGGCCGGCTGCCTGGTCTTGCGCTATTTATCACTGGCGCCGGGCTTCCGCGATGATGAACATTTTTCAAAAATCATGCGGGAACTGGCCCAGGAAGCTGGCAAGCAGAAAGTTATGACGGTCCCGGAATATACCTATTTAATGAAGTACTTGAACAATGATGAATGAAGGCATGACCATTGAGCTGCCGAATTTTGAAGGCCCCCTGGACCTTTTGCTCCACCTGATTCGGTCGCAGGAATTAGACATCTATGACATCCCGATTGCCCGGATTACCCAGCAGTACCTGGACTATCTGCAGCAGATGCAGAAGCTGAACCTGCAGCTGGCAGGGGAATATTTCGTAATGGCGGCAACCTTGCTTAGGATCAAGTCCCAGTATCTGTTGCCGAAAAACGACTTCGTTGAAACAGAAGAAGAATTTACTGACCCCCGGGAGGAACTGGTTGAGCAATTGGTTCAGTATTCCGTCTTCAAAAAGATTTCAGCCTACTTTAAGGTCAGAAATGATGAAGTGCCGGTCCTGGCCGCCAAAGAGCCCAGCGTGGCTGAAGGAGCCAAGGTTCAGCCTTTGCCATTAGGGCAAATCAGCCAGCAGGATTTGACAGCCAGCTTTATTTTGGCCATGCGCCGTTTTAAGAAAAGAAATGACCATGCCCAGGTTACCTTGACCGGCCGGCCAATCCAGGAAATGATTGCCTGGCTGAAGGAAGTTTTAGCGAAAAATGGCCGGGCCAGCTTTTTTGCCTTGACTGACCAGGTGGAAAACCTGGCGGACTTGGTTGGCCTCTTTTTGGCCATTTTGGAACTGGCCAAGGACCAGTACTTGAAAGTTAGGCAAAAGCGCCGCTTCGGCGACTTGGAAATAGAAAGAAGCAAGCATGACGAGTAAAATAGCCCAGCTGGAAGCCCTCCTTTATGTGGCTGGCGACAGCGGGATCAAGAAAGAGCAGCTGCGGGACTTGCTGCAGGTAGCAGACCCGGAAATAGAGCGCCTGGCTAAAAGACTGCAGGAAAAATTAGTCAGCGATCCCGACAGCGGCCTGCAGCTTTTGGAAATCAACGACGAATACAAGCTGACGACCAGCGGGGAGGTCAGCGACCTGGTGGAAGCATATTTCAACAAGGACCTGACCAAGAACATCAGCCAGTCAGCCTTGGAAATTCTGGCGATCGTAGCCTACCGGCAGCCAATTACCAGAATTGAGATCGACGAAATCCGGGGGGTTAATTCCTCTGGTGCCCTGCAAACCCTTGTCTGGCGAGGGCTGGTCAAAGCCCAGGGAGTCAAGGACGCCCCGGGCCACCCCAAGCTGTACGTGACGACCGATTACTTCCTCCAGTACTTTGGCTACAAGTCCCTGGCGGATCTGCCGGTAATTGAGAATTTTGAAGACAGCAGCTTTGATGCCGACGGCCAGGTAGACCTGTTTGCCGAGAACGGCACGGCTGATGAAGCATTGCAAAAGATGGAGGATTTATAATGGCGCAAGAACGTTTGCAAAAAGTGATCGCCCAGGCGGGGATCGCTTCCAGAAGAGAAGCAGAAAGAATGATCCTGGCCGGCCGGGTCAGGGTCGACGGGCAAGTAGTGACCAAGCTGGGAACCAAGGTCAGCTCAATTGAACAAGTAGTTGTTGACAACCAGCCGATCGAAAGGGAAAGCCACCACACTTATCTTTTTTATAAGCCGCGCGGCGTGATTTCCGCGGTGAAGGACGACAAGGGCCGCAAGACCGTGGCTGACTACTTTAGCGACCTGCCATACCGGCTCTACCCAGTTGGCCGCTTGGACTATGACACTTCAGGCCTGCTTTTGATGACCAACGACGGGGAACTGGCCAACCTGCTCATGCACCCGAGAAACGAAGTCGACAAGGTCTACGTGGCTAAGATCAAGGGCATTTTGCAGCCAGATGAAATCAGGGCCTTGAAGAAGGGGGTCCAGATTGGCCGCTACAAGACCAAGCCGGCCCAGGTCAAGGTTTTGAAGACCAATCCCCGGGCCCAGACCCAGATCGTCCAGCTGACGATCCACGAAGGCCACTACCACCAGGTCAAGGAAATGTTTAAAGCTGTTAACCACCTGGTTGACAAATTGTCCAGAGAGCGGTATGCTTTTCTTGACTTGCAAGGCCTTACATCCGGACAGTACCGGGAATTAAACCACAAAGAGGTTGACAGGCTCAAGCAGGTGGATTAGAATATAGTTGTAAAGTTAAATAATACAAGTTGTCTTCGGGGCAGGGTGAAAATCCCGACCGGCGGTGCAAGTCCGCGAGCCATGCAAATGGTTGAATGCTGTAAAGCTACCGATAGTTATAGTCTAGATGGAAGAAGGCAGACGCTGGAATAATAAGCATGCTTACTAAGAAAGGTCTGTTGCTCTTCAAGGCAACGGACTTTTTTAATGGAGGTATGTTAATATGGAAGCTGCTAACAAACGGACAGCTAAATCAGTCAGCAACTGGCTCGCTTATGCCATGATCGGGGCTATTGCCTTCGTGGTGATGAAGTTTGAATTCCCGGTTATGCCAGGCGTCAGCTTTTTGAAGATGGACTTCTCCGACGTCATCGTGGTCATCACTACCTTTATCTTCGGCATTGGCGGCGGGGTGGCCGTGGCCGCGATCAAGTGCCTTTTGTCCTTGATCTTTGCCGGTTTTGCCCTGCCGTCATTGGTCGGTGAACTGGCTGCCTTTTTGGCCTCAATGGCCTTTGCCCTGCCATTTTACTTCCTGGCTGGATCAGTCAAGGAAGAGGACAGAAAGAGCCTGAAGGGTTACCTGCTGCCAGCCTTGGGCCTGCTTTTAGGAGTCTTGTCTTTGACGGTGGTCATGGCTTTGACCAACCAGTTCCTGCTTACTCCGGTTTACGCCTACACTTCAGTGCCGCAGGCAGCGGGGATGCACATGAACTACGCTCAGCTGCTTACTTTTACTGAACAGACTTACCTGGGCAAGATGCTGCACATTCCAAGCATGTCCAGCTACATTATGGGCATCATCGTTCCATTCAACTTGATCAAGGGGGCCATCAACTCAGTTGTGGTCTACATCCTTTTTGAATCAGTCTTAAAGACCATCAAGCCATTCGTGATCAAGCACTTCAGCGTTTCCAGCAAGTACTAATTTGAAAATACAAGTGAATCTTTTGATGAGGCTTTCCTTAGGGAAAGTCTTTTCTTTTCGATTAGGCAGGTGATTTATGGTAGAATGAAAGCTTAAAGGGGGAAGCTAGATGGATCAAAATGCCCAAAAGCCCTTGTCACGTCTGGCCCGCCAGCAAGCGGTCAGAGAAGAGCGCAAGAACAAGCAGGCGCCGTGGTGGACGGCCCTCTTGATCGTGGTTATGATAGCCCTGGCGGTTTTGCCGCTAGTTACCAGTCAAAGCAGCGATTATGCCGTCCCGCAAACTAGGAAAGAGCAGACCAAGCCCAAGCGGGCTGCCAAACAGTCCAGCAAGAAGAAGGCTACTCCAGAGGTCAAGACTTACGTGGTCAAGTCTGGCGACAGTTGGGCCGCGATCGCCCAGAAGTACGGCATAAGCGCTGAAGAGCTGGCTGAGCAGAATGGTCTTGATACCAGCTCAACCCTGGCGGTTGGTCAGAAACTGAAGATCAAGCAAGCCAAATAGCTGAATTTATTGGAAAGGATTGAAGCGATGTGAGTCGCTTCATTTTGATGTTATGCAAGTAGCAATTGATGGACCTGCTTCAGCAGGTAAGAGCACGGTGGCCAAGATCGTGGCCAATAAGCTGTCATTCGTTTATATTGACACGGGTGCGATGTACCGGGCATGTACTTTTATTGCCCGCAAGCACGGCCTGGATTACGGGGATGAGGCCGGGATCTTAAAGGCGATCGACGAAGATGGCATTGTTTTAGAGCCAGGTGAAAAGGGCCAGAAGGTTCTGGTAGCCGGTGAAGACGTGTCTTTGGAAATCCGGACTCCGGAAATCACGGCCAATGTCTCCCAGGTATCAGCCCTGCCAGGGGTCAGAAGCAAGATGGTTGACCTGCAAAGAAAACTCGCTGGGTCAACCAATGTGATCATGGATGGCCGCGATATCGGGACCACGGTCTTACCTAAGGCTGAAGTCAAAATCTTCTTAGTTGCCAGTGCCCGGTCCAGAGCGGAAAGACGGCTTTTGGACTGGCAGCAGAAGGGGATTGAGGCCAAGCAGACGGTTGAAGAAATCGAAGCTGACATTGCCAAGCGGGACTACCTTGACTCCCACCGTGAAGTTTCACCTTTGAAGAAGGCAGCGGATGCAATCGAAATCGATTCAACTAATTTAACGATTGACCAGGTTGTTGACGCTATCTTGGCCGAAATTGCTAAAAAAACAAATACCAGCAAGTAAAGTCAAAAAAAGTCTGGTAAAATAGTAGCAAATTCATCTATTTTTCGGTAAAATAGAGAACGAATAAACAGGGAGGCATTTTGTATTTATGTCAGAAAACAATCAATTTTTAGATGCTCTTGCTCAAATGCAAGAAGTTAAGGTGGGCGACATCGTTGACGTTAACGTTTTGAGCGTTGAAGATGGCCAAATTAACGTTGGTGTTCAAGGCGCCGGCGTTGAAGGTGTAATCACTCGCCGTGATTTCACCAACGACCGTAGTGTCAACTTGCGTGACGAAGTTAAGCCAGGTGATACCTTCAAGGCTTACGTAGTTCGTCGTGCAGGCGGTGACAAGGAAAACGGTGAATTTTTCTTCTCAGTAACCCGCGTTAAGGAACGCGAAGCTTACGACAAGCTGCAAAAGGACTTCGAAGAAGGCAAGACTATCGAAGGTAAGGTTACTTCATCAGTTCGCGGTGGTTTGCTCGTTGATGTCGGCACCCGCGGCTTCTTGCCAGCAAGCTTGATCTCAAACCGTTTCGTTTCAGACCTTAAGCCATACATCGGCAAGACCATCAAGGTTAAGATTACTGAAATCGACCCGGCTAAGAACCGTCTGATCCTTTCCCACAAGGAATTGATCGAAGAAGAACGCGAACAAGCCTTTGAAAACGTTGCTTCACAACTGGTTGTCGGCGACGTAGTTGAAGGCCGGGTATCACGTTTGACCAACTTTGGTGCATTCGTTGATATCGGCGGCGTTGACGGTTTGGTACACATCTCCGAAATTTCATACAAGCACGTTGACAAGCCAAGCGACGTCTTGAAGGTTGGCCAAGATGTTAAGGTTAAGGTTATTGGCATCGACAATGACCGTCACCGTATCTCCCTGTCAATCAAGCAAACTGAACCATCTCCATTCGAACAAGCAACTTCAAGCTTGAACGAAGGCGATGTAATCGAAGGCGAAGTTAAGTCTTTGACCAACTTCGGTGCCTTTGTTGAAGTTGCTGACGGCATCCAAGGCTTGGTACACGTTTCAGAAATTTCCAACAAGCACGTTGACAAGCCAAGCGATGTCCTGACTGTAGGTCAAAAGGTCAAGGTTAAGGTTCTTAACATTGACCCAAGTGAAAGAAGAATCTCCCTGTCAATTAAGCAAGCTGATCCAGAGAACGCTTCTTCATCAAACGACAGACCTCGCGCACGTCGTTCATCAAACAACGACGCAGTTGCTCGCAAGTACATGAACAACGACGACAACGGCTTCTCACTTGGTGACATGATCGGTGACCAACTTAAGAACCGTTAATCAGCACTAAAAAGACCGACCGCTGGTCGGTCTTTTTGTTTGACAAGAATCAATAGAAAGCAAAAGAGGTGAAAAGATGCCATTACCAATTGTTGCCATCGTAGGGCAACCAAACGTAGGCAAGTCAACCCTGTTCAACCGGATCATCAATGAGCGGGTGGCGATCGTGGAAGACCGGCCAGGCGTGACCCGGGACCGGAACTATGCCCGGGCCAGCTGGATGGGCCACCAGTTCAGCATTATCGATACCGGAGGCATTACCTGGGAAGACAGCACGATTGACGAAGAAATCCGGGCCCAGGCAGAAATTGCCATTGAAGAGGCTGACGTTATCGTCATGCTGGCTGACGCCAGCCAGGGCGTGACCAGCCTGGACGAGCGGATTGCCCACCTGCTCTACCGGGCCGACAAGCCAGTTCTTTTGGCTGTCAACAAGGCCGACAACCCTGAGCAGCGGACTGATATCTATGACTTCTACAGTCTGGGCTTAGGTGACCCGATTCCTGTTTCCGGAGCGCACGGCACCGGGATCGGTGACCTTTTGGACGAAGTAGTCAAGAACTTCCCAGCTGATGCCGAAAAGACAGAAGAAGGGGTTATCTCCTTCAGCGTGATCGGCCGGCCAAACGTGGGCAAGTCATCCATCGTCAACCGCCTCTTGGGCGAGGAACGGGTGATTGTGGCCAACGAAGAAGGGACTACCCGTGACGCCATCGACACGCCGTTCGTCAAGGACGGGACCAAGTTCCGGGTCGTTGACACGGCCGGGATCAGACGGCGGGGCAAGGTCTACGAAAAGACTGAAAAGTACTCTGTCATGCGGGCCATGAGTGCTATGGAGCGTTCAGATGTGGCTATCCTGGTTTTGGACGCAAGCACCGGTATCAGAGAGCAGGACAAGCACGTGGCCGGCTACGCCCATGAAGCGGGCTTGGGGATGATTATCGCCGTTAACAAGTGGGACCTGCCAAAGAAGGACTCTTCATCCGGCAAGGACTTTGAAGCGGTGATTAGGGAAGAATTCTCTTACCTGGACTATGCCCCAATTGTCTTTGTCTCAGCCAAGACCGGCAAGAACATCGACCAATTGCCGAAGATGGTTAAGGAAGTCTACGAGAACAAGAACCAGCGGATCCAGTCCAGCGTCTTAAACGACCTGCTGCTGGAAGCCAGCCGTTTGGTGCCTGCCCCAATGGTCAAGGGCAAGCGGCTCCGGGTCTACTACATGACCCAGGTCAAGACCAATCCGCCGACCTTCGTCGTTTTCTGCAACGATCCGGAACTGATGCACTTCTCCTACCAGCGCTTCTTGATCAACCAGCTGCGGGAGAATTTCGACTTCACCGGGACTCCGATCAAGATCTTGCCGCGCAAGCGGAAGTAAGACCCGGCTTTTCTTTTTCAATTTGTGACATTCTCTTGAAAAAGTGCTAAGCCGCGGGCTAAAAGCCTTGTAGGGACAACGTTCTTGTGATATTTTAGAGAACAGGGAATTAATTGAATGCAGCAAGCGCTCAGTGTCCCTCATTTCTGCAAGAGAAATGAAGTGATTAGACGCGAGTCTAATTTATAGGAGGTGAATTCCACATGGCAAATAAGGCAGAATTAGTTTCAGAAGTAGCTGCTAAGACTAAGTTGACTAAGAAGGACGTTTCAGAAGCTGTTGACGCAGTTTTCGAAGCTATCCAAGAAGACTTGGCTAAGGGCGAAAAGGTGCAACTGATCGGCTTCGGCACTTTCGAAGTTCGTGACCGTGCAGCTCGCAAGGGCCGCAACCCACAAACCGGTGCTGAAATCGAAATTCCAGCAAGCAAGGTTCCTGCATTTAAGCCAGGTAAGGCTCTTAAGGACGCTGTTAAGTAATTGACGCGCTTTAAAATAAAGAAACGCCGGGTTTTCCTGGCGTTTTTTGTTTGGGCAAAAAACTTTTTTAGCTGACTAGTTACGGTACAATAGTAAGCAGAAAGTGAGGACAAAGATGACATATTCTGAACAATTGTTGGACGCAATTCAAGGCCACCGCTTCAGCGAGAGCCGTGCCCTTCTAAAGCAGGCCCTGGAAAACGATGATCCGGAGATTCTGGCGTCTCTGGCGGAAAATTTGACTGACCTGGGCTTTACCGATCTGGCCAAGGAAGTCTACCGCAGCTTGATCGCGGAATTTCCAGATGAAGACCTCTTCAAGGTCTACCTGGCGGAAATCCTCCTCAATGACGGGGCGGAGGACGACGGTTTGACCCTGCTTTACAATGTGCCGGCTGATTCAGATGCCTATCTGGAAAGCCTCCTGGTCCAGGCTGACTACTACCAAAGTGAGGGCTTGATCGAAACGGCCCGGGCCAAGATGGAGCAGGCAAGAAAGCTGGCTCCGGATGAAGACGCCATTACTTTTGGCTTGGCGGAACTGGACTACATGAGCGACTTAAACGACCAGGCCCTGCCTCTTTACCAGGACTTGCGGCAAAGACAAACCATGTTTGGGGAAGTCAACCTCAACCAGCGGGTCTTCCAGACCCTGGCCAAATTGGGCCGGTATGAAGAAGCGGCAGCTTTTATCAATGACCATAAGGAAGACCTCCTGGATATCGACGCCAAGTACCAGGCTGGGGTGATCATGGAAGAAGCAGGCCAATTTGACAAGGCGGTTGCCTTCCTTGACGATGTCATCAAGCAAAGTCCTGACTACGTCAACGCTTATCCTTTCCTGGCCAAGGCCTACCAGGAAGAAGATAACCCGGAAGAAGCCCTCTTTGCCGCTCAGACGGGCCTGGGCTACAATGAGCTGGATGAAGAGCTTTACCAGATCGGGGCCCAGGCAGCCGCTAAATTAGGCAAGACAGAGGATGCTGAAGACCTCTTGAAGCGGGGCCTTTCGGTCAACCCGGATAACTCCAGCCTCCGGCTGCTCCTAAGCGACCTCTACCTGGCCCAGGGGCGGGCAGAAGACTCCCTGGTCTTGTTTACCTCCTTGGCTGACAGCGACCTGGAGCCCCAGGCCCACTGGAACATGGCCCGGTCCTACCAGGAAATGGAAAAATATGACCAGGCCCTGCAGGAATACCTTTTGGCCTACCAGAGCCTGCAAGGCAGTCCTGACTTTTTGCGGGGGATGATTTCCTTTGCCCAGGAGAGCGCCCAAGGCGATCTGGCCCGGCAGCTTCTGGAAAAATACTTGAAGCTTGTGCCAGATGACCAGGAAATGCAGGAACTTTACGAACAGCTGAGAAATTAGAATTTTGGATAATGACCAGGGATTGCTGGTCATTTTTCTTTTTTAATATTTTCTAGCCTTTTAGCGGTAAGGAGAGAAAAGCGGTAAAATAAAAAGACAGACCATTGAACATTTTGGAGGTATGACATTTGCAATTCAGCTTTAACAAAAAGCGTGACCGGACTGTCTACTGGAAGTACTCAGTCTTCTTTCTTTTCTTGGCGGCCTGTGTTTTTGGCCCTTACTTGCTCACGGGCCACAGCCTGATCTGGAACACAGACGCGGCCAACCAGCACCTGCCCTTGCTGGTCAAGTACCGGGAATACGTGCTCAGCTTCCTGCGCCATTTAAGCCAGGGACCGGCCGAGTGGTCTTGGACTATGGGCCTGGGCAGTGACCTGTTCTCGGTCTTTTCTTACTATACGATCGGGGACATCTTTGCCTACCTGGCCCTCTTGTTTCCGACCAGCCACCTGGTCTTTGCCTACCAGCTGATCCTGCTTTTGCGCCTTTACTGCGTAGGCTTGGCCTTTGTCTATTTTGCCCGCCATTTTGACTTTAAAGACGGCGTAATACTGATTGGCAGCGGGGTCTACATGGTCAATGCCTACCTGATTTACGCGGCCCTGGCCCAGCCAATGTTTACCACGACCTTTATTCTTTTTCCCTTGATCGTGGTCCAGCTGGAGCGGCTCTTGCAGGGAGGAAGCGCCTGGCCTTTATTCGGTGTCTTTGTTTGGATGCTGGTCAGCAACTATTACCTGGCCTTTGTTCTGGGCCTGGGGGCAATCATCTATCTGCTTTTGCGCTGGGGCCTGGCTTATTGGAAAAAGATTCCTTTTTGGTCAACGATTAAGAAGCTCTTTTTTGCCAGTTCAGGAGCAGTTCTTTTGTCAGCCGGTCTGCTTTTGCCGGAACTTTTAGGAGTAATCAACTCCACCAGGACCGGGTCGCAGTTTGCCAACGGCTTGACCTTTTATCCGGCTTACTATTACTTGCTTTTGCCCAAGGAACTGATTGACGGGGACAACTGGAAGTTGATGTTCTGGTCAGCCCTGGGCCTGGCCAGCATCATTTTGCCGGCTCTGGTTTATCTTTTCGCCAATTGGCGCAAGTATAAGACGGTTGCTGCTTCACTTGTCTTAGGGGCGGTCATGCTCTTGATCCCGGCAGTTGGGGCAGTCTTTAACGGGGGGATGTCAGCTTCAAACCGCTGGACCCTGCTTTTATACCTGCCTTTTGCCTTCAGCGTAATGGTCTTTGTCAAGGCAGTCAGCAAGCAGGCGGTCAGCCAAAAGGAAATGCGGCTGATTTTCACCGTCAGCGGGATCTACCTGGCTTATCTGGTCGCCATGTCCTTTTTGGAAAATGACTACAAGCTCTTCTTGCCAGTTATTTTCCTCTTGCTTAGTTTAGGAGCGGTTTATCTGGTCAACGAAGGACGGGCATTAAAGCGGTCGTTATTGCTTATTGTAGCAGCTAATTTAGCCTTTAATGCCCTGTACGCGGCCTTGCCTTATAACGGGAACTTCGCGGGCAATATGCTGGCCAGGGGCGAGTATGAGCAGATCGCTGAAAACCGCTACGGCGGCATGAACCAGCTTTTGCCGGCCGGCTTTTACCGGGTCAACACTGTCTCAAACAACCAGTTTGTCAGCCAGAAAAAGCTCTTTAACGACTTGACCAGCGGCCTGGCCAACGTGTCATCTTACTATTCAATCCAGAACCAGTACCTGGGCCAGTTTTCAACTGACCTGGGCAACCTGCAGTATGACAACAACATTCCCTTTCACCAGCTGGATGACCGGACGATTTTGAACAATTTCCTGGGCGTCCGCTATATTTTTAACCAAAAATACTCAGTAAATGGCAATAAGGTGCCTGGGACCTATGATCTGATTGCCTCTGGTGAGGAGAAAAAGGACCAAAATCAAGAGACTGTCTACCAGGCCCAGCTGTATAAGACGACAGAGGCCTTTCCGCTGCTTTGGTTGAGCAATAAGGCAATTAGCCCCAGCCGCTACCAAAAGCTCTCAGCGAGCCAAAAAGAGCGGGCTCTGGCCAGCGGAGTGGTGGTCAAGGACTCCGGCCTCAGAGCAGCTAAATTGATCGGGGTCAAGACTATCAAGGCTAGCCTGCTTGCTGCCAATGGCAAGAAGCTGAGCAAGAATAAACTGACTTATACGGACTCTGATGTCAGTTACAAGCTGAAGCTGCATCTGTCAGATAAAGAAAAGGCGAAACTGGGCAAAAGCGAGCTCCATGTCGAAATCAGCCAGATTTCCTACCAGCCCTTTACTTTAAGCCAGCAGCTGGATTTGGAGCTGAAGAAGGCCAAGCAGGAGGCAGACTTGACTGGCCAGACCTTTAACGAGCGGGCGACCCGCTACAAGTACTGGCGCTACCACCTTCTGGCCGGGTCGCCAGATCCCAGCTACAAGCTGACG
>NZ_JBJEES010000132.1:0-23889 GCF_051873315.1 Lactobacillus sp. | reverse complement strand
AATACATAGATCCCTCTTAAAACATTTCTAAAAATCTCAAGACGTTCTGGCAATGAATATGAGCCAAGTTTCCCACTTTTCGCTAACTCATCAAGATTACAGCCCGAAGCGTACTCCGTAACAACAAAGAAAGCATCGTTCACGTAAAAAGCATCTACTACTGTTTCAAAGAAGTTACTGTTTCGCACAAAATCCTTTTCTAGCAAACTACTGGCGCTTATCAACCGATCTCGTTCATCAATTCCGGCACACTCAACATTATAGTATTTCTCTGCATACCTAATAATTACCTTCACCTTAGTTTGTAAATCAAGTGCTAAAAATACTCCTGAAGGACCGTTTTGCTTTATTACCTTTAAGATAAGATATCTAGTGGGTAGACTATTGTAACGCTCGAGACGATAATCATAAATTCTTTCCACGTTTGAGCTAGGTTTTAATTTTTTATCTCTTTTGTCAATATTCTCAACATCATCAAGCAAAGTTCCATATCTATAATAGACATTAAGGCCTTGTTTATATGAAGTATCTGAGCCCACTCGAATTCCCACATCATCATGAAAATAATAATATAGAAGTTCTAGAGTCTCTGTTACTGCACTTTGATCTGGATATATTGTTATAAATTTGCCAACTTGACTATTCCCAAAATAGCCCATATTTATTTGCTCTAAATACGGTATGGAAGAAATAATTTTAAAATCAAAATGATACTTTTGGTTAAGAGTTAAAAATTTTCGAGCAATTTGGATAGCATTCGTTAGGATAGCACTAATATGAATTTTCCATCCGTAGTTACTCTTTATATGGTGCGGATAATTAGGAAAGGCCCATATACTATCTTCATACCTAGCGACTGAGTATTCTTTGAGCAACAATTCAAATTGAATTGCAATATCTTCTTTATTCATGGCCAAAATTTTTCTTCCTTAGATTGAAGCTGAGCCAACAAGTACATTCCATCTAAATAGCGAACAACTAAATAATTTACTACTGCTTTCTCAAAATTAGCTTGCTTTAATTTTCTAGCTATTTCCGAAATACTATATCTGTTCTCGACAGAGAGTTTATACGACTCAATTATAAACCTTGAATATAAATAATATGATGCTGAACCAATACTGACGTCTTTTTCATTAGTATAGCTTTTAATAAAGCGGCTAAAATATTTTTTTAGTCTCTCATCCGGCGATCTCTTGATATAATCTATTTTTTTAACCTCTTGCAGGATGATTAGTTGGGCATCGTTGGCTGTGGGCTCCAGACAAAGCACCTACTGCTTGACCTGTTGTAAGACCTAAGTCATTTAGTGCCTCTACATCTCTAGCAAGGAGGGTCTTCTTTTCTTGATTTGTTAACTTTGTGGACTTTAAAAATTCCTCTGGATCTGCTAAAAAATTACCAATAGTAATTGGATCACTCTGAAGTTTTTGAATTAATTTTTGGAATTCTATTGACATAAGTATGTCTCCTCTCTAAAATGTGCTTTGCATTAGTTTTTCATGAAGCAACTTTATCATTTATTAAAAACATAATCAATCTAACTTTGCATAAAATCGGTCTAACTTTAAGGAAATAAACAATGATTAGTGCTAATAATTTAAATATTGGTTATAAAGATAAAGTCGTTGTTCACGATTTATCTTTCTACCTAGATAAAGGAATGTTTATCGCTTTAATTGGAGCTAACGGTGCTGGGAAATCCACCTTGATTAACAGCTTGATTGGCGTCATTCCACCAGTGTCAGGTCAAATTTCATGGAAACTGAAAACTGATCGGGTTAATCCTTTCAACGATGTTGGCTTCAGTCCCCAAAGCCAGCTGATCGATTGGTATACCAGTGTCTATGACAATGTGTATCAAGGACCGCTTCTCGCCGGCTTTAAGCCCAAGGAAGCCCAAAAAGCAACCAAGCAGGCCTTAAAACTCTTGGATATTAGTGATTTAAGTGCTAAGCCGGTTGATCATATTTCTGGTGGCCAGCAGCAACGAGTACAAATCGCCAGAGAAATTGCTCGTGAGCCACAAGTCTATATACTAGATGAGCCCACAACCGGGCTCGATGTGGAAACTTCGGAAAACTTATTTACCTACTTAAAGCAAAAAGTTGATGCCGGAAGTATTGTATTAACTTCTTCACATGACTTAACTCTGCTGGAAAGCTACGCGAGTCACGTTCTTTTCTTAGACGATCATGAACAAAAATACTTTGGTCCACTTACTGATTTTTTGGACAGTGGTACGAGTTTGCGAGAAAAATACCTTAACGAACGGAAGGCGATAGAAAAATGAATCCGCAACATTTTAGAAATATATCTTTAGGATTACGGTCGATCAGAATTGTCGCCAACAATGAGTGGCGGGCTTTCGTGCATAATAAAGGCTTGCTCTTATCAATGTTCATGCAACCGCTTATTACTTACGGCTTGTTGGTCATGGCATTGAATCAAAATTTAGCTTCCGTTCACTACGAATCACTAATTTTGCCCTACAAGCAGTATGCATTGACCGGTGTTTTGAGTTTCTTCATGACCACTCAGATGTCGCAAGCGATGTACCGGGCGACAGTTGATAAAGAATATGGTTTACTAGCTATTAAATTTACGAATGGTGTTCAGCCATGGCACTACTTGACTGGAATGAGCTTCTTCCCAATTGCCGGTCTCATATTTCAAAGCGCTGTATTGATTGTTCTTGGACTTGCTACAGGTGGTGTGTACAATTTAGGATTATTGTTACTATCTCTGCTTGTATTAATCATCTCACTTGAGTTCTGGTCCACTTTGGGAATCGTTATTAGCACGCGGATTTCTTCCTATCAGCAACGCGATATCATTATGACCCTAATCTTTTCACCAGTTGCATATGCCGCGCCAACGCTTTATGTCTTCAGCGATAATTCACCACTGATCATTAAAGTGTTGGCCTATATCAATCCGCTATCCTACCAATTAAAGGCACTTAGAACTGTAGCCTTTGGCATATTTGACATTAAAGATTTATTGATTGCTCTAGCACTTACAATTATAATGATTATTTTTGCCCAGATAATTTTACGTAGAATGCCATTAAGTCTGGCTGAAAGATAGTATGCGAAAAATGGTCGAATATATTTTCTGTCGTGACTGTGAGAAAGTCTATTTTTATCTGCATGGAGGTCCTTTTTTTACCCTTAGGAATTGGCAAGAAGACCCTTTCGCAACAATGCTCTACAATGAACAACGGAATTTTATTTTGCTAAACTACCCCATTATTTATGGCAACGGTGGCATTAGTGATTACCAATTTTTAAAAGAGTATTTTTTGAAGTATAAAAGAGAACATCCAAATACAGAAATGATTTTACTAGGAGAAAGCTACGGCGGGTACCTAGCCAGTCTGTTTGCAGCCGAATATATATTCAGAAAAATTATAGCGATAAGTGCGTTTACCAGTATTGATTATCAAGAGTTGTTTTCATCTGAGCGGTCTTGGCTTAAGGACTATCTTTCAGAAAATGCACTTGATTTTTACGCTCTATGTCGGGACAATAAAATAAATACTCAAACTATTTTTATAAACGGCTCTAGAGATTCAAGAGTTCCCTATCAGCAATTTTTAGTGCTACCATTCATGAAGAAATTCAAAGTTAATGTACTACCTGGATTTACTCACAGAGAATGCGGGACGAGGCTTGAATATGTTATCTCGTTAATCAAACAAGAATTGTAACCTAAATTGACATACCCCCAAAATCATATTTCAATTTTGGGGGTATTATTTATGCCTAAACAAACTATAGATAACAGAAAAAAGTGCCGCCAAAGCCGGATATTTAGGCTTTAGCAGCACTTTTCTTTTTCTATTTTAGTCCATAATCGCGCAGCTCATGGCAAAGTAGACCAGGCTCAGGCAGGAACAGAAAATGATGACTGGCCAGACAGCTTTAGCGACGTTTTTTTGCCGGATGCCACTGACAACCAGATAGATCACCAAGCCAAGCAAGGTTAAAAGGCCTAGAGCCACGATTAAGAGGTGGTGCCACAACCAGATAATCGTGCTGTCACCGACAATATGGAAAACACGTTCCCAAAGTGGAAGTCGTGAAGCTTGGTACATACGTAATCATCTTCCTTTCTTTAACGATACCAACAAGTCTTTGGCCAATTCTTGTGTTTTGGGTCACCAGACCACGAGGAGCAATCTTTAACGCCTTTTCCGCGTCTATCAAGCCCATCGCACTTAGTCATTGTCCCTAGATCTGAACAACCATATTTACTCCAATGGTAATAGCAGTCACTTCTATAGAAATCTGTCCAGGATCGCGGATCTGTCTTCTTCCAATATCTATGGTCACTATTCGGCCCATTAAATCTATTACAATGCACATGTGCACCAGTTTTTACTCGATCACCATTATTTTGGCCCGAATATCCACCACCGCTCGAAGGAACAGCGATAAACATGGTTCCTGATCTGACAGAAGACTGACCATTATCCTTATCCATTGAGCCAATCCAAGACTTAAAGTCTATAACTTTTGGTTTAGGCTGTGATGGTAGTCTGATAAAAGAAGTTGTAAACGGTGTTTTTACCGTTGTCCCATCTTTTCTTATATCCTTGTCGTTCGGAAATAATATTTCCACAGTAACCGTATTCCCTTTTTGTATAAAATCAACAAGACTATCTTCTTTGGCTATTTCTTTCATTTCTTTTAAAGTATCTGCAGGAATCGAAGACAACTCATAGTTTGCAACAACCTCTGTGGAGCTATCAGCATTGGTAGCTGCATTCACTGTTTTACAATTAAGTAAAATCTCAATTAATCCAAAGCTAAATAGTAGTATTTTGCTTACCTTTTTTGTAATAGTCATATTACTTCTCCTCCCATAAGTCTATGAAAAAAGATTACTACAGCTAACACTACGCTGTATCATTTGCGACAATTGTAGCACCAATCATGAGCAAAGCGTAGCTCTTTTTTTCACTTTTCGTTCAAAATAAATTAATAAGTGCTGTTGAAGAAGGAATACCAAGCTTCAGCAGCACTTATTTTAATATGATTAAGTTTTCAGTAGATTACTTCAGAACTACGCCATTAGCACCAACTGCAGAGTAGCGGGCCAAGTCCAGTTGCAAGCTAGTAACGGCCTTTGGCAGTTCGTTTTCAGCGAAGTTAGACCGCAATTGAGTGTCCAGGTTAGACGCAATTGAGCGGATTGATTCTGACTTTTCAGCCTTCTTAACAGCTGCTTCAAGTAGCTTGCTCAAAGCCGCGTTTGCCTTGACTGCCGGGTCATTTGCGACAGTTTCCAATTGCTTCTTAAATGCTTCTTCTGCTTCGTTTTCTTTCTTGTTAAAAAACATCGTACAGCCTCTTATAAATGAAAAATCAAACAATTTTTTTCGCTTACATTCTAGCACTGTTTGTAATCAGTGGAAGAGGAAAGTTGATTATTCTTTCAAAAAGCTGCACATCTTTTCATTCCTCTTCCACATCCAGTTAATCCTCCCAGCAATGATATAATAGTAATAAAACTGAAAGGAGCCGTTTTGATGCCTGAATTAGAAAAGATAGTCGAACGCCCCTTGATCACCATCACCAACCTGATCTGGAGCTTTAACAAGGAAACCCACCGGGTTCAGCTGCTTTTAGTCAAGCGCAAGGACGAACCTTTCGTGGACCGCTGGGCCCTGCCGGAAACCCTTCTTCGGGAAAACGAAAGTGCCGACCAGGCTGCCGTGCGCTTGATCAAAGAAAAAATCGGCCTTGACCTGCCGGAATCTTCCACCGAGCAACTGGCCACCTTTACCTCACCCCACCGGACGCCTGGCGAGCGGGCCCTGGCCCTAACCTACATGACCTACCTGCCCGCCATGCCAAACCTGCGGCCCGGTTACGGAGCCAGCGATGTTGCCTGGTTCGCCTTTGAAAATTTCGGCCACAAGTATGAGCTTTTTTCCGCTGACAAGGACCTGACCTTTGAATTAGCGGAAAATTCCCACGCCCTGGCCTTTGACCATGACGAAATCATCGCCGTGGCCATCCAGCGCATCCGCAACAAACTGGACTACCAGCCCAGCATCCTGCAGATCCTTGGCCCCGAATTCACCCTCCGCGAAGCCCGCGAGGTCTACGCCCCCTTCTTCCAGACTACAGTCGATGAGATCGACAACTCCAACTTCCGCAAAACCCACGGCTCCCTCTTTACCGAGCTGGGCGTGCAAAAAAATTACCATAAGAGCGGGCGGCCCCCAAAGATCTATCGCCTTAAAGAAACGCAAAACAATATCCTCTGGGGCAAGGCTAACGACAAGCAAGGCTAACTGCCTTGCTTTTATTTTGCAAAAAGCCACCCTGCCTAAGCAAGGTGGCCTCTAATTCTATTAAAAATAACTAGGAGACGACATGAATCACTTTTGGCAAAGCAGCCTGCTGCTTATCAACTTAATCGCCTTTGCCCTCTACGGCATCGACAAGGCTAAAGCCCGGATGCACGCCTGGCGCATCCCCGAACGGCTGCTGCTTACCTGCTCCCTGCTGGCCCCCGCCGGGTCCGGCCTGGGCATGCTGCTCTTTCACCACAAAGTCCGCAAGTCCTACTTCTATTTAGCAGTCCTTACCGGCTTTATCCTCTGGGCTATTGCTACTTATCTGCTTTTAAAGCTTAGCTAAGGCTCTTAAGCATCTTAAAGGCGGTCTCCGTGCTGTGGGCCTTGAGCTGGTAAACGCTGGACCCTTTGGCCCAGGTGATTACCGTGTTCAAAGAACCCAGGCTTTCACCAACATCAACCTGTACGCTGGACTTTGCCGTCACATCCGGCAGGCCATATTGCTGGTAGAGCGATAGCAGCTTTTGCGCCGTTGGCAGCGGCTTTTGCCCCTCCACATTGCTTGCCCGGACGACAAAGGACCACTGGCCCTGGTTGAACTGCAGATAAGTCGACCCAGCCGCCCCTTCTTCTGTCCCAGTCACGTTACCAGCAATCTTAACTACCGGCAGGCCGGTCTTGGGCTCTTGGTAATTGATTAAGCTGCTGGCGTCAGCCACATTCTTATTTTCCGTTAAAACGGCATATGGCTTTTCACTGGCAATCCGGCTGTCGTTTAAGGCCAGCGGGCTATTTCCGACGCTGTAGTAGACAACATTCTGGCTGCTTGAGCTGGTGTAGCGGATATTCAAGTTGCTGCTGCCCTGGCCTAAGCCGTCAGCCGCGGGCAAAAGCATCCCCGGCAGCTTGACCCTTAATTGACTAGTTAAAGTCCCTATCCGGTTTGTGTCTGTACTTGTACTTTGACTTTGGCTGCTGGAAGCCGCGGACTTAGAACTGGCCTGGCTTGAGGAGGATTTTGCTGAACTAACGGCAGAACTGGCCGCAGATTTAGCCGCCGACTTAGAGCTGGCCTTATTTCCCGCCTTCTTCTCGCTCTTAGCCTGGCTGGATTGACTGGACTGCTGCTCACTTTGACTTTGGCCCGCGCAACCGGCAAGCAAGCTTGTCGCCAGCAGAAGCAGGGCCAAATTTTTCCTGTTCTTCTTCATTTTTTACACTCTTTCTTTATCAATAATTATCCTGCTTTTCACCCCTAATTATAGATCTTAGCCCGGCTTTTATAAAGAAAGTTCCGTTTTCCCCGGTTAAAAATTGTTTATTCCTCGTAAATTGTCTGAGAAAACTTGCAAAATAATCTTTTATGGAGTAAAGTTTACGTCAAGCGAGTAAAAGTTTATTTTACTTTTTATTTTTATCCTATTTTAGGTAAGTTATACTTTTAACAAAAAGGAAGAAAAAGATGGAAAATGAAGCACTCTTGATCATTGACTATACCAATGACTTTGTAGATGACAAAGGCGCCTTGACCTGCGGGGCACCTGCTCAAGCCCTGGCTGACCAGATCGTCAGCTTGGCCGACCAGTTTTTGTCCGCCGGCAAGTGGGTCATCCTGCCAACCGACAAGCACTTTAAGGGCAACCCCTACCACCCGGAAACCAAGCTCTTCCCGCCGCACAACCTGCCAAATACTTGGGGCCGGGAGTTCTACGGTCCCCTGCAAACTTGGTATAATAAACATCAAGACGACGAGCACGTCCTTGTCTTGGACAAGTCACGCTACTCTGCCTTCTGCGCTACCGGCCTGGACCTGTTCCTCCGTGAGCGCCAGGTTCGCCGGGTTCACCTGGCCGGGGTCTGCACGGACATCTGCGTCCTGCACACCGCCATGGACGCCTACAACCATGGCTACGACATCACGGTGCACGAAAAGGCAGTTGCCGCTTTAAACGACGCGGGACAGGAATGGGCACTGAACCACTTCAAGTCCTGCCTGGGCGCTGAAGTCGTCGACTAACCTTTACCGTTTAAGTTTTTATTTTTACTTTTAACAGTTATATTTTTGAGAAAGCAGATTTTTACACTATGTCTTTATCACACGCGTTAATTACCGACCTGTACGAATTCTCAATGGCAAACGGCTACTTTGAAACCCTGCCTAGAGATACCGAAGCCGTCTTCGACGTCTTTTACCGGACTGTTCCGGACAACGGCAGCTTCGTCGTCTCCGCCGGCCTGGAACAAGTCGTTGAACAGCTGCGGGGCTTCCACTACACCAAGGAAGACATCGACTACTTGAAGTCCCTCAAGCTCTTCAGCGATGAATTCATTTCCTACCTGGAAACCATGACCTTCGACTGCGTCGTTTACGCGATTCCAGAAGGCACCCCGGTCTTCCCGCGGGTGCCAATCCTGACGGTCAAGGGGCCGCTGATTCAATGCCAATTGCTGGAAACCTTCGTTTTGAACCTGATCAACCACCAGTCCCTGATCGCCACCAAGTCCCGCCGGATCAACCTGGCCGCCGCTGGCCGGCCAGTCATGGAATTTGGTGCCCGCCGGGCCCAAGGGCCAGACGCTTCCGTTCTTGGCGCCAGAGCTGCCGTTATCGGCGGCTGCGGGTCAACCAGCAACGTCTTGTCAGCAGCCAAGTACAACATTCCAGTTGCCGGCACCATGGCCCACGCCTGGGTTCAAAGCTACCCAACTGAACTTGAAGCCTTCGAAAAGTGGGCTGAAGTCTACCCGGACAACGCCCTGCTTTTGGTCGACACTTACGACGTCTTAACCAGCGGCGTACCTAACGCCATCAAGGTCTTCAAGCAGCTCCGCGCCAAGGGTCACAAGAAGTTCGGTATCCGGATCGACTCCGGCGACATCGCCAAGTTGTCCCGCAAGGCCCGCAAGATGATGGACGACGCCGGTTTCCCGGAAGCAACCATCACTGCTTCCAACGCCTTGAACGAAAACGTCATCCACTCCCTTCTCCAAGAAGGCGCGCCGCTTGACAGCTTCGGCGTTGGTGAACAACTGATCACCAGCTCTAGCTCACCAGTTCTGAGCGGGGTCTTCAAGCTGGCCGCTTTGAAGATTGGCGACGGGGAATGGCAGCCAAAGATCAAGCTGTCCAACTCCAAGGAAAAGGTTACCCTGCCTGGTGAAAAGAAGGCCTACCGCCTCTACCACAAGGGGACCAAGAACGCCTTCGCGGACGTCATCGCCCTGGCTGATGAAGAATTGCCAGAAGAATTCACTGGCATTAACATGGACCCAATGATGACTGAAACTGAAGCTGACTTGAAGGACTTCGACGCCGTTCTCTTAACCCAGGTCGTTGTCGGCCCAAAGGCCAAGTCAATCGAAACTGACACCTTCAAGATCCAAAAGCACATGTACGAAAAGCTGGCTGAACTGCCAGAAGAAACTCAAAGACTGCTTAACCCGGACCGCTACCCGGTCTACCTGACTCCTGCCCTGGCTGACCTACAGGCCAAGATGATCAAGGACCACAAGCTTAAGTAAGTCACCAGTTCAATTGAATAAGCAAAAAACGAAGTTGCTCGAGCAGCTTCGTTTTCTTTTGCCTTTTATTTTATTGTTCAGCCAGTTTTTCTTCCAATTGTGACGTACACATCGGGCAACGGCTGGCTTCGATATCGATCTCGCTCTTGCAGTAAGGGCAGACCTTGGTCGTTGCTTCTTCTTCAGCTTCCTCTTCCTTCTTGATCAAGGACCCGGCCCGGTTGAAGGCCTTGACGATCAAGAACAGGACGAAGGCCATCATCAAGAAGTTGATGACCGCGGTCAAGAACTTCCCGTAAGCCAGGGTCACCCCGGCAAATTTCAGTGAGAACTGGTCAAAATTCATCCCGCCGACCAAACCTAAAAGAGGACTGATGATGTCACTTACCAGGGACTTGACGATGGTGGTGAAAGCACCGCCGATGATGATACCGACGGCCATATCCATCACGTTGCCCTTAGAGATAAAGGCCTTGAACTCCCCGAAGAAGCCCTTGGTAGATTCGACAGCCTGCTGGCCGTCTGGCAAATTAATTCGCTTTGGCATTTTTTACTCCCAAATATAATTTAGCACTTATATTAATTAGCGAACCAATTATAGCATTCTTAGGGAACAATTAACAGTTATTTTCTTACTCATAATCCGGCAAAACCCAACGGTCAATTGCTTCGGCTACTGCCCCCTGGTCGAACGTCTTCTCTGTTATTTTGTCGCAGTCTGCCCGCATTTCCGGGCTGACATTGGCCACCCCAACGCCGGTGCCGGCTGCCTTGATCATGGCCAGGTCGTTGAAGCTGTCCCCGATCGCCATGGTCTCATCCAGTGAATAGCCCAGCTCCTGGCACAAGGTCTTGAGGCCCAGTCCCTTGTTCACTTTCGGCGGGTTGAATTCCAGATAGCGGTTGGAGGAAAAACTCATCTCACTGACCTTTTCAAAATCCGCCAGGTCTCCCCGCAATTTTTTCAAGCGGGGAAAATCAGTGTCGACGTAGAGGATCTTGGCGAAACGAGCCCCGCTTGCCCGCAAGGCCGTCAAGTCCCCGCCCGGCAAAGAAGCGAAGTCTGCCCGGCCCTGGCAAAAATCGATCTCTTCTTGCGTAAGCCGGTAGCCGTAAACCTGGTCCTCAGTGTAGATATGCATCCCCAGGCCTAATTCCTGCCCCTGCTTGAAGATTTCCTCGACCAGATCCCCGTCCATCCCGGTAAAAGAGATCAGGCGCGGCCCCTTGTTTTCAAAAACCGCCCCGCCGTTGTAACAAATCGTGTACTGGCCGGCCTGGTCCGTCTGGCCCAGTTCTGCCAAGGTCTGCTTTAATGAGTAAAAGCCCCGGCCTGTAGCGGGCACGAACTTGATGCCCAGTTCCTGGCACTTTTTAATAGCCCGCAGGTTTTCCTCCACTACCCGGTTGCCCGGCCCAAGCAAGGTCTCATCTAAGTCGCTGGCAATCAATTTGATCATCATTTTTTCCTCCTGACTCATCTTTTCTCTACCACTATGATAGCGTTTTTAGGAGCAAAATAAAAAGAAAAATGAAAAAGAAAATGGAAAGAGAAAATAAAAAGCTGCTTTACAGCAGCTTAATCGGTGATGGTTACCTCACCGGCAATATCCTTGTTGAAAAATGCCCGGACGTCGTCTAAGTCCATCCCCTGGCCCAGGGCCCACATCAGCTTTGTCACGGCACTTTCACTGGTCATGTCCCGGCCGCTGATCGCCCCTTCTAGCATGGCTGCCCGGCCAACCTCGTACTTGGTCAGGTCAGTCCGTTCGTACAGGCACTGGCTGCAGGCCACCACGGGCACTCCCCGCTTGATGATCTCGCCAATCGCCTTAACCATGTTCCGCCGCATGTAGTTCATGCCGCCGAGGCCATAGGCTTCGATGACGATCCCCTTGACCCCGCTGTCAACCATGGCGGACAAAACGGCCGGGTCAAAGCCTGGGAAAAGCTTGATCATGGCCACCTGGGTCTCCACCTTGGTGTTCAAAGTGCAGATGGCGTGCTCACTTGGCACGTATTCAAAGTCTTTGTGCTTGATGTCGATGCCGTCTGAGGTCACCATGGCTACCGGGTCGACATTGATGCTCTTGAAAGCGTCAAAACCGGTCGTCCGGATCTTAACGCAGCGGCAGCCCCGCATGATCTGCCGGTTAAAGGCAATATAGATCCCCGGCTTGCAGGTTGCCGCCGCGGCAAAAGCAACCCGGAGGTTGTCTGGCGCGTCGCTTAAGATGGCCTGCATGGGCACCTGGCTCCCGGTCAAAACAACCGGCAGGTCGATCCCTTGCAGCATAAAGGTGAGCATAGACGCCGTGTAAGCCATGGTGTCAGTCCCGTGGGAGACGACAATGCCATCAAAGCCCCGGCGCAATTTGTAAATCTGTTCGGCGATAAAAGCCCACTCTTCCGGCTGGATATTGGAAGAGTCCAAAGACAAAATGTCCTTGACCTCGACTTCATAAGGCAGACCGCCCAGGGTATGGAGCAGCTCCGCCCCTGACTGGCCTGGAATCAGCCCCTCTTCTGACGCTACGGACGCGATTGTCCCCCCAGTCGACAGCAGCAAAATTTTCTTATTGGTCATCTTTTTCCTCACTTGCTTCGCGGTCTTCCTCAGCCAAAAGCTCATACAAACGGTCCAGGTACTTTTCCAGCTGGCTTAATTCCTGCCGGCTGTAGAGCCGCTCCACCTTTTCCTGCAGCTTGTGCATCCCTTTTTTAGCGCTCATGCAGATCTGCCGGCCTTCCTCGGTCAAGCAGACGATCTTCACCCGCTTGTCGCATTCAGCCAGATGGCTTCTGACATAGCCCTTGCCTTCCAGGCGGCCGACAATCCCGGCCATGGTGGCCTGGGCCACTTCAAAGTGGTTTTCCAGCTGCTTTAAAGGCGCCTGGCGGCCTTCACATTTGTCCAGATAAACCAGGCAGTGAAACTGTGAGAAGGTCAAGCCCAGCTTCTTGAGCTCGCAGTTGCCCCTTTTGGCCATCAAATCATTGATCTTCTTGACTCTTAACCCTAAATCCATCGTTTACTCGGCTCCTAATCTACCAACGATACCTAAGAGCCTATTTTACCATTTTTGCCGGTTAAAAATCCTCTTCCAGCCGCTTGGCCTGGTCCATAATCTCCTGGTAGACCGCCCTTAAGGCTGCTTCATATTCCGGCCGCTGGGCCAGGCCCATCACCTTGTCTAAAACCTGTGCTTCTCTTTTCGGGTCAAAAACCGCCTGCCCCTTTTCCCGCTTGAGCCGGCCAACTTCCATGACCAGGTCGTATCTTTTGACCAGAGCCTTGACCAGGTCTTGATCCGCCTGGTCGATTTGCTCTCGCAGCTTGCTTAAATCTACCATCGTTTTTCCTCAAAAGTCCCCTATTTTCCAAGTATTTTTAAAAAAAGCACCCTTAGTACTTTACGAGATAAAATGAAAGTATTATCATAAAGATGAAAAAATTACGATTAGGTTGAGCGTCACACCAAACGCTGAACTTTATCTGTGGTAAATTGTTATTGTTATCAGTGTAATTTTTCACATCACAGAGAACGCGAACCAGCCGGTTCGCGTTTTTTGTTTCTCTGTTTCTTTGTCTTTTAAGCTGTCTTGGTCACGTCCACCCAGGCCGTGTAGTCGGAGTATTTTTCCAGAGCCGGGATAGTCAAGCGGACAGCGCTGTTGCTTGAGCCAGCTGCCGGGTAGACCTCGGCGTGGCGCTTGAGGGACTCGTCCAAGTAGACCTTGACGCCTGGCTTAACGGCAAAGGGGCAAACCCCGCCTGGAGCGTGGCCGATATAGTCTTCCACCTGGTCAAAAGGAATCATCTTGGCCTTCTTGTGGAAGGTGGCCTTGTACTTGTGGTTGTCAGTCCTGGCTTCCCCCGCCATAACGACTAAGATCGGGGCATCGTCGACCAAAAAGGACAGGGTCTTGGCGATCTGGTCCGGTTCGGTATCCAGAGCCTGGGCGGCCAAAGCCACGGTGGCTGAAGACTCGGGAAGTTCAATTACCTTAACGTCAGTATCTTTGAAAAAATCTTTTACTCTTTCAACTGCCATTGTTTAACCTGCTTTCTCTGCTCAAAAAGCTGATGAATCTAAGATTAGAAATATTTTAAAAAGCAGTATAAACCTTTTTGACCGCGGCGGCAAGCCCGGCGATATCTTCCGGCATCGTCGTGCAGCATCCCCCGACCAGTTTCGCCCCGGCAGCCAGCCAGTCACTCCCTGCCTGGCCAAAGTCCGCGGCTTCTGGCGGGTAGACCCACTTTTTAACAGAAGGATCGTATTCCGCCCCGGAATTAGGGTAAACGACGATTGGCAATTTGGAAGCGCGGAGATTTTTCACCACATCGACAGTCCAGGCCAGCTTGAAGCAGTTGGCTCCGGCCGCGAAGACTTGAGGATAGCTGCCAACTTCCTGGACCGCTTCAGCTAAAGGCAGGCCCTCGCTGATAGTGGCCGGGTCTTTTAAGGAAAAGCTGACGTAGACCGGCAGGTCCGGGTACTTAGCCGCCAGATAGTCCAGAATGGCTCTGACTTCGCTCAGCTTGGGCTGGGTCTCAATGGCCAGGCAGTCCACCCCGCCGGCAACCAGTTCTTCAATTCGCGGGGCATGGAAGTCCACGTATTCCTCATGGCTTAAGTCGTAGTCCCCCCGGTATTCACTGCCGTCAGCCAGGTAGGCTCCGTAAGGGCCGACTGAACCGGCCACGTAGTTATGGATGCCGGTCTCTTTCTCAAAGTCGTCTCTGGCTTTAATGGCTATGGCAGCTGACTTCCTGATTAGGGCGCGAGCCGCGTCCTCACTTAATCCGTGCTTCATGAAGGCCGGCAGGCTGGCCTGGTAGCTGTCGGTAATCGTGACCCGGGCACCGGCCTTGAAGTACTCCTGGTGGACCCGGTAGACCAGGTCGGGATTGTCCTGTAGAGCCCGGGCGGTCCAGAGATCAGAATTGGTGTCTTCGCCCCAGGCTTCTAAGGGCGTGGACATGGACCCGTCCAAAGTCACCGGGCCTTGGGCCAGAAGAGTTGGTAAATCTGCCATCGTTTTTTCCTCCATCATGTGCTATCATGTTACTGTTTATTTTAATAAAAAACTAATCTGTTTTGAAGAGGTATTTTTATGGCTCAACAAGAAAAAGTCGACCACCTCGAGCGGAAGATGGAGGCCCGGCACATTCAGATGATCTCCCTAGGCGGGGTCATCGGAACCGGTCTCTTCTTAAGCTCGGGCTATACCATCAGCCAGGCTGGCCCCATCGGCACGATTATTGCCTATTTCTTCGGAGCGATCCTGGTTTACGCCGTCATGCTCTGCTTAGGTGAATTGTCAGTGGCCATGCCCTACACGGGTTCCTTCCACGTCTACGCTAAAAATCTGCTTAACCCGGCCACCGGCTTCACGGTCGCCATTCTCTACTGGCTGACCTGGACCATTGCCCTGGGCAGCGAGTTCACCGCGGCGGGGATCATCATGCGGCACTGGTTTCCAAGCGTCCCCGTCTGGATCTGGAGCTTAGTCTTCATGATTTTGATTTTCTTCTCCAACTTCTTCTCGGTCAAGATTTTCGCTGAGAGCGAGTTTTGGTTCGCGGCCGTCAAGGTAACCGCCATCGTCGCTTTTATCATTTTAGGGGGACTGGCAGTCGTTGGGGTTATTCCTTTAAAAGGCAGCCAGGGGGCGCCAGGCTTGACCAACCTGACTAAAGATGGCTGGTTTCCGACTGGTTTTGGTGGAGTTTTTACCACCATGCTCACGGTCAACTTCGCCTTCTCAGGGACAGAACTGATCGGGATCACGGCCGGGGAAGCCAAGGAGCCGGAAAAGACTCTGCCTAAGGCCATCCACACCACCTTGTGGCGGCTGATCATCTTCTTTATCGGTTCCATCTTCATCATGGCCTGTCTTATCCCCTACAAGCAGGCCGGCGTTACCGAAAGTCCCTTCGTCCACGTCTTTAACATGATGGGAATTCCTTTTGCCAGCGATTTGATGAACTTCGTCGTTTTGACGGCCATCATCTCCGCCGGCAATTCCGGCCTCTACGCCTCAACCAGAATGCTCTGGTCCTTGGGCAATGAGGGGACTATCCCAGTTGTTTTCGCCAAGACCAACAAAAGAGGGATCCCGGCTATCGCCTTGCTGGTAAGCATGCTGGGCGGGGTCTTCTCCCTTTTGACCAGCGTCTACGCGGCTGACACGATCTACCTGGTCCTGGTTTCCATCTCCGGCTTGGCGGTGGTCTTCGTCTGGATGGCGATCGCCCTGTGCCAGCTCAAGTTCCGGCAGAAGTGGCTGAAAGAAGGGCATACGGAGAACGAGCTCAAGTTCAAGACTCCTCTCTATCCCTTCACGCCCTGGTTTGCCTTTATCGCCAGCCTGGCCCCCTGCCTTTTGATCTGGTTTGACCCTTCCCAGAGGGTAGCCTTGTACGCGACGATTCCTTTCGTCATCTTCTGCTATGTCGCCCACCATTTCTATGCCAAGTATCAGGAGAAAAAGCAGACCAGCCTTTAACAGAGCGCCTTCGGGCGCTTTTCTTTTTGCCCGGGGAATCGAATCAAATCAAATCAATCGAATCAAATCTAATCAAATCACATCATTGACGAGATTGACGAGATTCGCTAAAATATGATTAGATTCAAACTAGCAAGAAGGAGGACCGCCATGCTTACACCAAACGATTCCAGCAGCTTTGAAAACCAGCTTTCTCCCCGGCAGGACTTGACCTTTAACTCCCTGCAGGCCCTTTTTGACCAGCAGGGTCTGCCCTTTACCCCGCCGTCCAGCCAGTTTGGCATCCTCCAGTTCAGTAATTTCGACCTCCTGGTCTCTGACCAGTGCCCTTATACGATCAAGTGCGCTGTTTTTAAGGGAACGGACCAGGACGAATTCCTGGACCGGCAGGAGTTTACCGGGTCCCTGGCGGCCCAATTCCAGCAGGTCTACGCTTTTTTGGAAAAGCACAACCCCGTAGAGAGCCAGATCAAGGGCCTTTACCGGGAAGACCGGCCAGCCTACCCCAAGCAAGCCTTAAGAGAAGCCTTGATGAACGCAATTATCCACAGGGACTACAGCAATCCGGCCAGCAGTCTGATCAACTTATACACAGACCGGGTGGAATTCATTTCTTTTGGTGGCCTCATGCCCGGGATTACCCTGGAAGACATCCAGCTGGGCCTGTCAGTTTGCCGGAACAAGCGCCTGGCTGACCTCTTTTACCAGCTGAAGCTGGTGGAATCTTACGGAACAGGGTTAGCCAGAATCAAGAGTGCCTATAAGGGCAGCCACCTTGCGCCCCAGATTTTGGCCGCTCCCAGCTCTTTTAAGGTAGTCCTGCCCCATTACGAGGCGGCTGTTAAAGCAGCCCCTAAGCCGGTTAAAAAGGCGGCTGGGCCTGCCCCCTCCCCTAGCCCAGCTCCCAAGCCAAAGGCCCGGGCAACCGGCAATGAAGAAGCCGTTTTGGCTTTTGGCAAAGAGCATGGAGAATTTATCAGAAGCGACATTGAGGAGCTCTTAGGGGTCAGCCCGGCTACGGCGACCCGGCTCTTGCGGCAGATGGAAAACAGCGGCTTGGTCCTCAAGCGGGGCAAGGCCAAGGCCATCCGCTACCGAATCAGCGAAAATTCCTAAGCAAACAGTTCAGTTCCTGCCTAAACGTGCTAACATAGGTAGGGACTTTTTTCATCCAAAAAATTACAATCCATATAGAAATCTGGCAATAATCATGCAACAATTTACTCCGATTCTTTTAGGCAGCGACATCAACGTTTACGGGATGGCCCGGTCCTTCCATGAGGCTTACGGGATCAAGGTCCAGGCCTGGGGCGCGTCCACTTTGGCCCCGACCCGGTATTCAAAGATCGTTGACATCGAGGTTCACCCCGGCTTTACTGAAGACCCGGAATTCATCAAGGTCATGCGCGAGAAGATCAAGGAATACAAGAATCACCCGGAACCGGTGATCTTGATCTCTTGTGGGGACGGCTACTCAGAGCTTTTAGCCAAGCACAAGCAGGAGCTGGAAGAGGCCTTCATCGTTCCTTATATCGACTACTCCCTCTTAGAGAAGCTGATCTCTAAGGAGGGCTTCTACGAGGTCTGTGAAGAATACGGCCTGCCTTACCCGAAGACCAAGATCATCACTATGGCCGCTTACAAGGACGGTTCTTACGCCGACGTGCCTTTCCCCTTCCCGGTCGCTTTAAAGCCGGAGGACCCGGTTTCCTGGCTGGACGTCCAGTTTGAAGGGCGGAAGAAGGCTTTTGTCATCAAGGACATGGCGGAATTCAAGGATATTGTGGGCAAGATCTACAAGAATGGCTATAAAGCAGACTTGATCCTGCAGGACTTTATCCCAGGCGACGACTCCAACATGCGGGTCTTGAATGCTTATGTGGATAAAAACCACAAGGTCAAGATGATGTGCTTGGGCCACCCGCTCTTGGAAGACCCGGACCCGATCGCTATCGGCAACTACATGGTGATCGCGCCGGACTATGACGAGAAGCTCTACCAGACTGTCCAGGCCTTTTTGGAAAAGATCAACTACACGGGCATGGCCAACTTCGACATCAAGTACGACGTCCGCGACGGCCAGTACAAGTTCTTTGAGATCAACCTCCGCCAGGGCCGGTCCAGCTTCTACGTCACTTTGAACGGCTACAACCTGGCCAAGTGGTACGTGGATGACTATGTGGAAGACTCACTTAAAGACCAGCCAGTTGTTTACGGCAACCAGGATCCGGCCAAGCACAAGCTCTGGTTAGGCGTGCCAGCTAAGATTTTTGAACAATACGCGGTCGACTCCCTGGCCAAAAAGGAAGCCTTGGCGCTTCTCCGGGCCGGCAGAGTGGGCACCACGGTCTTCTATAAACCGGACATGAACGTCAAGCGCTGGCTCTTGATGAAGCACATGTACCACAACTACTACAAGGATTACCAGAAGTACTTCAAGGTCAATAAAGAGCAGTACTTCGAGAAAAAGAAGTAAGAAGCATAAACTTATGCACAAGAAAAAGAGGAAGCTCACTTGAGTTTCCTCTTTTTTGCATGATATTTTTCTGTCCTGTTTAAAAGTTGTGGATAATCCGTAGGCAGATGTGCAGGGCTTTCGCTTGGGAATCTTGGCCCCAATCGCGGTCATCATAGGCCTCTACGTTAGCCAGGGAATCAGCCGTGTAAAGCAGCTGGCCGAATTCAACGCCGCGTTTGGCGCTAACAGCGGCCATTGAGGCACACTCCATCTCTACCACCTGGCAGCCTTCCCCGCGACGGTACTCGACCATGTCCTTGGTTTCCCGGAAAAAGCCGTCAGTCGTCCAGGTCGTGCAGTGCTCAAAGGGCAGTCCCTGCTCTTTTAAGCCTTGGCCTATTTTTTCAACAGCTGCTGGATCAAGGTCCACATAGCGGCTGGCTGGAAGGTACTTGTAGGAAGTGCCTTCATCTCTTAAAGCCCGGGTCGGGATCAAAAAGTCGTTTTCCTTGATGTCCACCAAGGTCCCACAGGAGCCAACAGCCAGAAACTTCCGGCAGCCAAGGGCGATCAAGGCATCCATGAACTGAGCGGCCGCGGGACCGCCTAATGGCGCCCGGCATAAGCACAGCTGCTCGCCTTGGTTCTCAATGACATAGATCGGCCGCAGGCGGTCAATCGTAATAAAGTGGTCAGCTACAGTTGCGTTGACCTGCTCGGCATACTTATCGACTTCGTCTCCTAAGAAGGCAAAGAGGCATTTTTCCGGCAGCCTTACGCCTTCATTATCATGGCCCGGCTTCAGAACCTCCTGGGAAACTGGGTCGTATTCCAAAATCGGCAATTCATTTTTCTCGATCATAATCTAGTCCTTTCCAGTCTAAGCAAGTTAAAGTATAGCAAATTTTTGCCAAAAGAAAGGAGTCAGTTCCGGTTTGGAACTGGCTCCTTTTTGGATGCAGAGATTAAGTTGAGATGATGACTAAGCGTGGAATTCGATTACGATGCAAACCATAGCGTTGCTGCCAGTGCCGTAGTGGCCTACGCCGATGTAGGCAGTGTGGTTGCCGGAGTCGACCATCATCGTGTAGTGTTCGTAAGTACCGCTGATGTTGGTGATGTTCTTTCTAGTCTTCTTAACGACGATGGCTTGGTAGTCATCCTTTTCTGCCTGCATGTTTTCAGTGAAAGTGCTGGTCAGGCTGGACTTCATTTCAGCCGTAGCGTCGCCGCTTTGCGCGTTGTAGTAGCAAGCGTGCAGGGTTTCGCCGCCGTGGTAGATGATCTTGCCGTTAACGATCGGGTAAGTGTTGAGGTAGCTTGGCAGGGAGTTGTAGCCGGAGTGGTCGTAAGTCCCGGTAGTAACGTACTGCTTTGCCTTTTCGGTAGCCCGCTTGTCAAGAACGGCGTTGTACTTGGAGCTCATCTTGACTGCCTTGACGCCTGCCTTAGCCCGGAAGCTGTTGACAACGTTCAAAGCTGCCTGACGGAGTTGGCTTTGGCTGCTCAGACTGCTGTCGGTGCTGGCCTTAACGGCTGCCTTCTTGGTGTTGTTAGCCTTGTAGGTGATGTTAACAGTCTGGCTCTTAGTCTTTGAAGTTACCTTGACTGCCTTGACAGTCTTGGTGCTGGCCTTGTAGCCAGCAGCCTTAGGTGCCTTGTAAGACTTCCAGCTGGAAGTGGTCCACTTGCGGCCCTTCTTCTTTAAAGTAGCAGTTTGCTTAACCTGGCTGTACTTGCCTGGCTTGTAAACCTTGATGGTCCGGGTAACCTTCTTGGTAGTGGTCTTAGCGTAAACCGGATTCGTGGTCGTGGTTGCCAGCCCGAGGAGGGCTGCCAGAGCTGCTAAAACTGTGATTTGCTTTCTCATAATAGATCACCTATTTCCACTTAATTTCTGCTATTAGTTATCTCTTATCTTTCAACTAGAATTATAGCAGGGTTTTAAGGAAAAAGTTATAGTTTCTTGGTAATTTTTATAAGCTTTTACTTATCAGTGTAAAAATAAAGCTTCTTTCTCAGTATTCAAGAATCTATAACCGTTGATTTATCAAACTTTAAGCCCACTAACTTATCCAGCTGCTCTAAAGCACTGATTTAAAGCCAATGTAAAGGGATGCAAGATTTATTTTTGAATATTTCTAATTAGTTTAAACTTATCAAAAATATAATGATTAACCTAACACATTTTCTAACCAGCAAAACCGTCAAGTTATCACTATAACCATAATCTTAAAAGTTGCATTTACAGGCCCACTATAACTATTAGCTGAAAATTATTATTTAAAACTAATGAGATAAACCGGATACAACAGCGGTTTGATTATCTAAAAGTTATTATCATAATCTGCCGACGCTTTTTAAGGCAAAAAAACAGGCCGCTGCTTATCTTTTTTAAGCAACAGCCTGTGGCACATTATTTTTGCAATTAAAACTCAATGTCAATATGAATCTTGATTCTGCCTTGAATACTCATAAAACTCACCTCCTAAGCTATTTATCTGCTTGTTAATGCCGCCAAACTTCATCTCCAAATACAATTCTATTCATTCAAGAACCACCTCTTCTTTATCAACTTTTGTATTTTAGTATAGCCAGCTAGAAAAGACATATAAGCAAAAAGTCAGATCTGCAAGTGAAATTGCAAATCTGACTTTCTCACATATGTTCCTGTAAAAACTTCTCAACTTCCTGCCCGTACTCCGGCATCCCCAGCAAGTAGCAGTTTTTAACAGCCAGCCGGCAATTTTCCAGCCTTTCTTCCTTAGGCTCCGCTTGGTAAGCCAGCAGATTTTCAAAAAATAGCAGGGAGTTCTTATAGAAAAACAGCTCCGGCCTGGTCGGAATCTGCTTGCCGGCCTCGATAAAGTACTCCGCCCCACTGGACTGCCGCAGGTCCGCGAAATCAGACAAGAGATTGTCGATGATCGCCAATAGCGCTACCTGGATATCCACATCCCTGGTCTGCCGGTACTTTTCCACAATTTGCCGGCTGAGATAACGATTGCTGTCCAAGTCATAGAAATCCATGAAATTGCAGTAGAGCATCAGCTTCTTTTTATCAAAGCTGGCGATGTTAAAAATCTTCTCCTTAATTCTTTGCCGCAGGGCTTCATCACCATCTTTATCGTCTTTCACCGTTTCCATCCAGCCCGCGACGATCAAAAGCTGCTCTTCCTTGTCCGGGAAATTGCTGGCTTGCACCTCTTGAAACAGTTCCTGAAAATCGGCCTGGCTGCCGTGGTAGTAAGCCTGCATCAGCCTGGCCCGGAGGTCCTTCTCCCACTTCTTCTGCCGGCCGGCTTCTACCTCCAGGTGACTAAAGAACTCCCACAAGGGAATCTGGTTCGCCTCCAGCAATTTCAACAGGTCTTCCGCGCTAATCCGGTTCAAGCCCTTCTCAACTTTTGAATAAAAAGAAGGACTGATCACCTCTCCCGCCCATGCCTTCTGCGTTTTCCCCTGCTCCAGCCGGTATTTTTGCAATAATTCCCCGATTTTCATCTTTTTCCTCCAAAGTCAAATATGCCATTTTCCGTTGCCCAGCCGCCAGTCCCCTATCATTGGTAAAAAACTATTTACGAAAGCTGGTTCAACGATGAATTCTTTTCTCAAAAATAAAAATTTCCGCCGCTTCGCTACAGGTGGTCTTCTGTCTGCCGCTGGCGATGTCTTCTTCTACCTTGCCTTCATGACTTACGCCAGTCAGCTGCGCAATTACTCCCTGGCCATCTCACTGATTGCCATTTCTGAAGCCGTGCCAAAATTTCTGGAAATCTTTGCCGGATACCTGGCAGACAAGACCCGGCACAAGTTCCGCAATATCGTGCTGACCGCGCTTTTCCGCTGCCTCTTTTACGCCCTGGCTGCCCTCTTGCTGGCTTCCAGGGCTGACCAATGGAAGCTCCTGCTGGCCATCATCACCATCAACTTTTTGTCTGACCTTTGCGGCTCCTACTCTTCAGGGCTCATAGTTCCGCTTGTGGTCGACCTAGTCGGAGAAGATGACTTTGGTGAAGCTGAAGGCTTTGTCAGTGGCTGCAAGCAGATCATCGACATTCTGGCCCAGTTTGCCGGCGCGGGCCTCATTTTGGTCCTTTCCTACGCTGCTTTAGCCTGGATCAACTCGCTGACCTTTTTGCTGGCCGCCATCCTTTTTGCCTTAGTTGGCCGGCAAGCCGCCCCGGTTCAAACCGAAACAGCTGAAACTCCAGCTTTTTGGCCAGCCATGCGGCAGGCCTACCAGCAAGCCAAAAAGCAGACAGGACTCTTAACCGTAGTCCTTGTATTAGCAGTAATCAATGCTTCTTTAACCGCGATTGAGCCCCTGTTTTCAATCACTCTGGCTGCTCATAAAAGCAGCATGGTCATCTCCAGCTACAGCTTTACCCTGGCCTTGACCAATGTGGCCGCGGCAATTGGAGCGGCCAGCGGGAGCCTTTTTGGCCAAAAAGTATTCCACTCTATCAGCATTTTCCCTTTAGCCAGCTGGACTGCCTTGTGCAGCCTACTGACAACGCTGAGTTTGTTTTGCCAAAACGGCTGGTTGACCGCTCTTCTTTTCGGACTCTTGGCCGCTTTAGCCAGTGCTGTTTCCATTAAAATGACCCAATGGCTGGTGACCAGCGTCGACCGGCAGATTTTGGCTTCAACCGTTGGCCTATTGAACACTATTTTAATGGCCGCCAGTCCCTTGATCACCACTCTGATCACAAGCATTTCCAGCATCAACCTGGCCTGGGCAATTATCAGCCTGCTGGCCTTGGAAGTCGCCGCCTTAGCGGTACTGCTCATTCTCAACCAGCGGCAATTATTTAAAATCTCTGCTTAACAGGTGTCCATTAACTTGGACGCCTGTTTATTTTTTGCCTCTTTAGTCATCAATTATATCTTAAAAACAAAAGTGTAATCTGCAAAATAAAAAATTTGGCACTTTTTCTTGTATTAGTAAGTGGAGGGAAAAACTGACCTCCTAGTTAAGGAGAAACCATGGCAAAAAGAAAATCACAGCAGACTCATGGCACCAATGACCTGGTTGAAAAAATTCTGCTGGACAAGAATGAAGTGTTCGCTGACGTAT
>NZ_JBJEES010000131.1:0-5953 GCF_051873315.1 Lactobacillus sp. | reverse complement strand
TTTTGTCTTTGGGATCAACACGGGGCTCCGGATTTCCGATATCGTCAAGGCCAAGGTCTCAGATATCGAGGACGGAGAATGGTACAACCTGGTTGAAACCAAAACCCACAAGAACCGACATGCATACATTGGCAATATCAGCCAGGATTTGGCCAACTACATCGCGCAAATGCAGCTAAAGCCAGATGACTGGCTTTTCCCTTCCAGAAAAGGGGAGGGGCATATTGAAGGCAAGTCTTTTTACAAGGACTTGAAGCGGGCAGCCCGGCAGTGTGAGATTGATCCGAATACTGTCGGCACACACACCCTGCGCAAAACTTTTGGCTATCACTATATCAAGAGCGCGACCACCCCGGCTGGCGATCCGGACCCCCGGGCCTTGTACAAGCTGCAGAAGATGCTGAACCACAGCAGCCCGACGACGACTTTGCGCTACATCGGTCTGGAAGACGAGAGCATGGAAGAAGATCTGAAGACTTTCCGATTAGGATAAAAGATAGCATTTTTGAACTAGCAATTATTTGCGCTTAAATGTGCAACTGGTCACTGCTAACTTTTTAAGCGCCGCAGAATCGCCCTCTCAGCACTGATAAAAAGTTAGCAATTTTATAGACATAACAATAATTATGTAAACTTAAAATCGACTAAAACAAAATCCTTCGAATTTTTTCGAAGGATTTTTTGCTAGATAGAGTAGGGAATTAATAAACAGTTATTAGTTGCTCTCAGTCTCAAGCAGTCCGTACGCGGGAAGTGGATCCGTGGTCTGCAGCAGCCTGCGATAGCGTCTCTGTTGTCTCTGCAGGTTTTCATCGGCAATCGTACGTGCACCGAAAGTCATAAAGGGACGGACGTATTTCATGCCGGTCAAGCCGGCCATTGACTGGTAGGGCCGGAGCAATTCCGCCAGCCGGTAGCCGTGCAGGCCTTCCCGGGTGTAATGTTCCTGCCCGCCGCCAACGGAAACGCAGACCAGCAGTTCCTTGCCATGCAAGGCTTTGCCCTTGCTGCCATAGGCCCAGCCGTGAGTCAGCACGTCATCTTCCCACTGTTTTAGCAGGGCCGGGCTGCTGTACCAGTAGATCGGGAATTGGAGCACGACCCGGTCGGCAGCTTCAAGCGCTGCCTGTTCAGCCGCTACGTCGATTTTGAAGTCAGGATAGAGCTGATAGAGATCGCGCACTGTAACGTTGTCAAGGGCTGCGGCTGCTTCGAGCAGCGGACGGTTGACCTTTGAAGCGCGCGGATGCGGGTGCGCGAAAATGATCAAAGTTTTCATGGAGATTTTTTTGCCTTCTTTTTTCACGGGGAAAATTAATGGCTGCGGTTCCGGTAGTCCTTGACGCTCTTGAAGCGGGCCAGTTCCTCACTTTGGCCGCTCTCTTCCAGATACTGGCTGTACTGGTCGGCCAAGTCAGGCACGACTTCGTTACTGCCAGGAGTGAAGTGAATCTTTTCGGTACCGGCTTTAATCGCGGTCTCGAAATACCATTCCTTAAACTTCAAGTAGCACAAGGTATCCTGCAGGTCGCTGATCTGTATCTGCAGGTCCTTTTCGTGTGCTTTCAAGAGCTGGTAGCGGTCCTCAAGAGTGCTGTCGCCTTGCAGGCGCATTTGGATGAAGTCAGCAATATCGGTCACCGGCACGCCGGCGTTTTTAAGGCAGATGATCGTGCGCATCAAGTGAACGTCATTTTCGGAAAAAACGCGCCGGCCGTTTCCGTTGCGCTGGATGAAGGGCAGAAGGCCCTCCTTGTCATAGTAACGAATCGTGTCAATAGAAATACCTAGTTTTGCCGCAACTTGACCGATGCTGTAGCTCATCTTTTCCTCCAATGCTTATCTGTTTTTAGTCACTTACTTGTCATCGGTTGACAGAGAGATGGCGCGATTGCTCTCAATTTCGGCTGCCAGTTTGCGCAGCTTTTCCAGGCTGCCGTTGTAGGCAAATTCACCAAGCGGCAGGTGGTCTGGCATCTCGTCGCTGTTAACTGCGTCAATGATTGCCTGGGCAATCAAAGCTGGATCCCCAGGTGCATTGTCAACCGCCTGGTCAGTCGTTGCAACCATGTTCTTGAATTTGGCATAGTCAGCGATTTCCGGCACCTTCTTTTCAGATGAAGAGCCAGCCCAGTTGGTCCGCGCGCCGCTCGGTTCAACCGTCAATACCTTGATTCCAAGGTCAGCTACTTCCTGGCGCAGGGCATCAGAATAGCCTTCAACCGCAAACTTTGCGGCACTGTAGTAGCCCATGGTTGGCAGAGTAGTCAAGCCCAGAGCCGATGAAATATTGACAATTATACCACTCTTGTTAGCCCGGAACTGCGGCAGCAAGGCTTCCGTCATTTCGGCCAGGCCAAAGAAGTCAACTTCAAACATGTAGCGCACTTCCTGCAGGTCGCTTTCTTCAATCGTTGAGAAATAGCCCAGACCGGCATTATTGACCAAGACATCGATTTTTGGCGAAAATGCCAGGGCTTATGCAGCTGCCCGCTTGACCGCTTGCGGATCAGACACGTCAACGATGACTTTTTGATCTGACCGTGATCGTACTGATCAAGATAGTCAAGATCAGCTTCCTTACGGGCGGTGGCGATGACGCTGACGCCGTCTTCCTGGGCCAGCTTGCTTGCCAAGGCCTTGCCAAAACCGCTTGAAGTACCAGTAATCATCCAAGTTTTCATGGTTAATTTACCTCCTTGTCTACAATTGTTAATATTGTTCTCTAGCTGCAGTTAACAAGCCGTCAAGCCAAGCCTGGTGGCCGTTAAGCATTGGGTTTGGGACAGTTACGGCCAGTTCAGCGGCAGACTTGCCCAGCTGAGATTCCTGGGTCAAGAGGCGGACACGATTGTCAGGCAGCTGTTCGATCAAGAAAGCGTGGTATACGTCGATTGAAGAGTCTTCATCCCCGTCATTCCAGCCATGCCAGGCGATTCTGGCTACCGGACTGTCAACCGTCGGGCTGACCAGTTCCATGACCTGGGCATCGATCGGGAAGCCGAAAGTATCAAAGTGGAAACGTTCGCCGTAGTGAAGATCGCTGTTTTCGCCGTTGGTAAGTTCAATATTAGCGGCGTTGTCGTAGTACTTTTCCCATTCAGCAGTATCTATAAGATAGTGCCAGATGTCAAAAACTGTCAGATCTTTAACAATAACCTCATTAGAAACAAAATTGTCAGTCGTTCCAGGCAAAAAACGGCTTGGAAAGCTAATTGAATGCATGTGTAATTCCTTCTTTCGTTAACTTGATAGTAATTACTGTAAAACCTGGAGCTAGCTCTAGGTCAAGCATTATTTTGATTTTTTGGGGGAATTGCACTGACTCCTTAAAAATAGTACTTGAATAAGCAAAAAACGACCGCGTGAGCACTTGCTCCACGGGTCGTTTTGTAGTTTTAGTGGCTACAGAATGTATTCCATCGTAGTTTCCTTGACTTTGAGGCCGTTTTTCTCATAGAAGCGAATGGCGGAATCGTTGCCGGCCCAAACGTTTAGAGTCACTTCATAGCATCCTAGGCGCTTGGCTTCCTGCTTGACGAAATCCAGCAAAGCCCGGCCGACGCCTTGAGAGCGGCGGGAGCTGTCAACGCACAGATCATCTATAAAGAGTGACTTGAACTGCACCATGTTTGTAGAAAAAGGCTGCTCTTGAAGCTGCGTAAAGGCATAGCCTAATACGTCATCATTTTCGTTAACCGCAACATAAATTGGCTTTTGATCGTCCTTTAACAATTCCATCAGTTCTTCAACCGTGTACTTGGTTGTACCAGGAATAAAGACATCCGGCCGGATAGAAGCATGGATTTCAAGCACTTCGTTGAGTAAATTCATAATTGCTGGGACATCTTTATCCCGTGCGCGCCGTATATTCATTTTGTGCACCTCTTAAATTAAGTATTTCTGATATTTTAACACTATTTTCTGCTAAAAATAGTAATGAAATTAGATCTGATTTAAAGCAAAATTGGTCCGTTCTAATTTTTAAAAAGGCTTTGACTTTTTCAAAAAATAGCGCTAACATATTACGCAAGGTATTATCAATCTACAAATTAGATTAACTTGTTATAGCTGTTTTTAGGGCTACCGAGCTCTTTTTTTGAGCACTATTATAACTTAACAGATATAATCTGATTGCAATGCAGATTTTTGTGCCTTGAATAGAAAAAATGGGAGGTATTTTTACGAGGAAAAGGAAAAAAGTAAAAAGGCTTAGGAAATTCCTAGCCTGGCAGATGATTGTCTTGATGTTGTTGGGAAACTTGTCCGTTAATGTAACCAACTCCATTGCGGCAACAACAGAAACAACATCATCTACCGAAGCGGAAGGAGATGAGGAAGAAAAGGAGACTTCCACTAATACTGAAGCTGCTTCAGAAGCAAACTCCATAAGCAGCAGCCAGGCACAGTCAAGTAATACGGACCGTTTAAGAACTAACCAAGCACGTGCTCCGTCGCAAAAGTCTTCCGGCAGGGATGTCAGTTCAAACATCACCAGTCTGACGGTTTCAAAATCACATGTGAATGATGGCGAAAGAATTGAAGTGAAATTCAATTTTGATGACCATGCTGTCAAGATGCAAGAAGGCGACCAGATCTCAGTGAAATGGACAGGTAGCAGTACAGTTTTTGCCGAAGGTTATCAGCTTAACAAAGATCTTTACATTGACGGTGTAAACGTCGGTACTTTACAGATCACACAAAACAGTGCGGTCGTCTCTTTTAATAAGAATATCGAGGATCTTGACAACGTTAATGGCTGGGCATCATTTGAAATCTTAGGACGCAACGTAACGAACACTACATCTGAGTCAATTGGTACGGTTAGAATTAGCAGCGGGTCCAAGTATAACGACATTGAGATTACGAAACCAAAGTCTGGCGATTCTGGTAGTGGTGGAAACCCGTTTTACTACAAGACTGGTGACATGCTTCCATCGGATACTGACCACGTTCGCTGGTTCTTGTGCGTGAACAACACTAAAGATCAAGTCATTGGTGACACCAAGCTTCTTGACCAAATTCAGCCAGGACAAAAGCTCGATACAAGCAGTTTTAAGATTACAGTTTCAGGTCGGAATAATGACTTTTTCTATGGGGATGATGCAATCAGTAAGTTTGAAGCTGCATATCCAGGTTCAGAAATCAAGGTTGATGGACAGAATATCAACGTAGTTTTGCCAGAACGTCATGTCTCCAGAAACAACATTGTGATCAACTACAAGACTTCGATCATTGATTACAATCAGAAGAAGTTCACTAACAACAGCCAAGCTTGGTATCAGATTTCAGGTGATTCAGCTGTTGCAGGGAAAGACTTCAATTTCCAGGTAACCAATGTCAACGCTGACGGCGGGGTGGATGGCAGCAATCGGACCAGCGTCAGCGTAAAAAAAGACTGGGTTGGGGATGATAAATCCGACCGGCCGGAAAGCATTAAAGTCCAGTTGTATGCCGATGGTTATCCAACTGGTGATCCGGTGACGTTGACAGCAGCAGATGGCTGGAAATACACCTGGGATAAACTGGTCAAAGCTGTTCATGGCAATAAAATTGCTTATACGGTGAAAGAAGTGAACGTGCCTGATGGGTACGAAAGCAGTGTCTCCAACACTGGAAATGACTTTACAATCACTAATAAGCAAGCCAAAAAGGTTACAGTTTCTGGACAAAAGAGCTGGAAAGATAATGACGACCAAGATGGTCTGCGTCCTGACTCGATCACAGTTCATCTTTTAGCGGATGGGGAGGAAATCAATAGTCAGAAGGTTACTGCAGCAGACAAGTGGCAGTATAGTTTCGACAACTTGCCAGAATATAAGGATGGCAAGAAGATCGCTTACTCCATCAAGGAAGATGCAGTCAAAGGCTACGATTCACAAGTCGATGGTTACGATGTAACTAATACCCACCAGCCGGAAACCACAGCTGTACTGGGTCAGAAGACTTGGGT
>NZ_JBJEES010000130.1:0-6009 GCF_051873315.1 Lactobacillus sp. | reverse complement strand
ATCATGGCTTTTACGGACGGGATTGAGGCGATTGCGGCCACAATCATGGTATTGGAACTGTCAGTGCCAGAGCACTTGACTTTGTCAGCACTCTTAAGTGAATGGCCGACCTTCTTCGCTTATATCGTCAGCTTCGCGCTGATTTATCTTTCCTGGCGGTCTCATCACAATGCTTTTCAAAAGGCTGACCAAGTTTCAACCGGGGTTTATCTGGTCAACGGCTTCTGGCTCTTCTGGAGCTCTCTGGTACCATTTGCGACTAGCTTGATCGGCAACAATCCGGAATCTGCTTTGGCTGCCGGGATCTACGTAGGCGTTGTCTTCTTATGGACTTTGACCTTCCAGTTCCTGGACGGGGCTATTCTTAAGGCTAATCCAGATGCAGAGAAAGATGAGGTAATGACCATGCCTGGCAGAGTCATCATCTTTGGCGGCTTCGCCCTGGCTTTCGCGGCGATTGCGATCAGACCACTCCTGGCTGTCTTAGTCTTGGCCCTGTCTAACCTGGTCATGGCCAGATATATCGTGAGAAGAAAGAAGACTCTTTAAGGCAAAATAAATACCCGCTGACTTGCGGTGAGCAAGTTGGCGGGTATTTTTAATTATCTAAAGCAAAATCAGTCAGCTGGCTTAACTGCCTTCTTGTGTAGGTAGTAAAGCCCGGCCAGGTCGGCCAGGGCCCAGCCGATTGGGATGCTGGCCCAAATTCCGATGTAGCCAATTGAAGGAACCTCGGATAAGAAGTAGGCCAAAAGAACCCGAGTACCTAAGGAAAAAATTGTCAAAATAACGGAGATCATCGGCTCATCAATTGCCCGGAAGTAGCCATAGAACATAAACAGGAAACCGATCAAGGCATAGAAGCTGCCTTCAATCCGCAAGTAGCCAATACCAATCTGAATTACTTCCGGGTCACTGGTAAAGACAGCCAGCAAGGGCTTTGCCCAAAAGACAACCAGACTGCTGATGACCAGGCAGAAGGCCAGAATCCACCAGCTGGCCTGTCGGTTGCCCTGCTTGATTCGGTCTGCCTGCTTGGCACCATAGTTTTGCGCGACAAAAGTCGAATAGGCATTTCCAAAATCTTGGACAGGCGAGTAAGCCAGGGTGTCAATCTTAACAGCAGAGGTAAAAGCCGCCATGACATTAACGCCAAAGGAGTTAATCCTGCCTTGCACCAGAAGGATGCCCAAATTCATGATTGATTGCTGCAGGGCTGTCAAGCCAGCTAAAGACAGGATGCTCTTGCTGATAGCTTGGTCATAAATCATGGCTGCTTTTTTAAAGCGCAACTTTGGAAAATGGTGCCAGGCGTAGATAGTTAAGCCAAAACCAGCAAAGTACTGGGAAATGACAGTGGCTAAGGCTGACCCGGGCACGCCGAAACGTAGTCCTGCTACTAGCCAGATGCAGAGAATGATGTTCAAGACTGAGGACAGGCAGAGAAAGACCAAGGGAATGGCTGAATTGCCGATCGCCCGCAGGCTGCAGGCAAAGTAGTTGTATAAGTATGTGGCTGGAATCCCCGCGTAGATGATCAGCAGGTATTGGTTGAAAAGAGTCTGGATGCTAGCCGGAATGGCTAAAAGGTTAGCGGTGATTCCCAGTAAGAGATAGACCAGGAGAGTCAAAAGAATGGAGAAAAGGCCGGTTCCGCAGAAAGATAGCCAGTTGCCAATGGCAAATTCCCGGTCCTCTTTCGCCCCATATTTAATTGATAAAAAGGCCCCGCAGCCCATGCTGAGGCCCAAAATGATGGAGGTCAGAAAGATCATCAAGGTATAGGCTGAGCCGACAGCAGCTAAGGCATTTTTGCCAATAAAGCGTCCAACGACCAAAGTGTCTGTTAAGTTGTAACACTGCTGAAGAACGTTGCCGACCATCAAGGGCAGGGCAAATTTGACCAGACCCAGGCTGATGCTGCCGGAGGTCAGATCAATGGTAGATTTGTTTTTTGACATGAATTACTCCCATATTACTTTTTCGGTAAAAAATCCCTGCCTTCTAGAGCAGGGGGGCAATTAAGGAGCCGGGAAGAAATTGATTAAGGCGGCAAAAGCAGTGATCACGACAACTGCGATTAGCCAAAACTTTTGGCGCGTTTTCAGACTCTTGAAGTAATCCCACAGGCTTGTATATTTGGTGTCCGTCAAGAAGTCATCGCAGAAGATGACAAATTCCAGCAAAAGATTGCCGGCAAAAAGCAAGAAGACCGGCAAGGCAGTGACTGAAAAAGCAGAGCTCCAGTAGTTCCACAAGTATACCATGTTGAGCAGGATCTGCATGACAAAGGCAGAAATGGTCAGCTTGGAGAAGCTGTCGTAAGGCGCAGGTGCTTCCTTGCTTCCAGTAGACAAGCTTTTTCTTGCTCTCAGTAAAACAAGCAAGTCAGCCAAGAGCAAAGCCAAACTGATTCCGACTAAAAGTAAGAATATTATATTCATGTTCCCTCCAGAGTGAGTAAAATTACTATATGAATTATAGCATTTATCAGCTAGCAAAAAAGTGCTGGCTGCCCACTCTTAGATGTGAAAGAACTGGTCAAGTTCTGGAAAAGTCGGATAGGGCGGCAGACCGGTTAATTTGGCAAAGATAAAGGGGACAAACAGAGAAGAAACACAGATGACAAGCTTGATTTGATCTGACCTGTCAAAATATCCCCAATATTCTTTGATGCTAAAGGATTCTGCTTCATCATCAAAAAGATAAGCGTACAAGCGGGCATCGAATAAGATCAGCAATTCAAAAATGGAAAGGATAAACTGAGTCTGAGTGTTAAATTCGAAGTAGCCGTAGACTAAATTGATGAGAGTGATCAGCTCAGCCGCGATCAAAAGCAGGGCCAGCTCCAACTGGATCAGCAGGAGGCAAAGTTCAGTGATTAAAGCAGGGATGCTGTCGCCCACTAAGCCATTTCTCCAAACTTGCGGCAGGGCCAGCAGGTGACACATCACCAACACCAAGCTAAAGCGGACAATCATGAACAGTATCTCAGACATTTATTCTTCCCTCCAAAAGCAAACAAAACATTTGTTCTAATAGCTGTAATTCGATTATAGCACGTCAGTTCGGCTTGACTAGGGGAACAGGAAAAATAGTGACGGAGAATTCCTGTCACTATGGTAAGATTGTTTTTAACTGATAAGTTTAATAAACAGGAGGAAAAAATGGAACTGACTACTGCAAGATTACGCCTGCGGCCTTGGGAAGACAGGGATGCTGCCCGCCTCTACGAATTAGCTAAGGATCCAGCTGTCGGTCCTGCTGCTGGCTGGCCAGCCCACAAATCTGTTGAAGAGAGCCTGCGGGTGATTCAAGAAAACTTGCAAGCCCCGGAAACATATGCGGTTTTGCGGAAAGCGGATAATCTGTTAATCGGGTGTGCTGGCTTAAGATTTGGCGAGGATGCCTGTTCAGAAAAAGATGAAGAGCCAGAACTTGGCTACTGGATTGGGAAAGAATACTGGGGGCAAGGCTACGCGCCAGAAGCCGCGGCCTGCCTCATTGACCATGCATTCGCCGACCTGGGCAGCCAGGCCGTTTGGTGCTGCTATTACGAAGGCAATGACCAATCAAAGCGGGTCCAGGAAAAACTGGGCTTTTCGTACGTGAGAACTGACCCAGAGGGCGATACCCTGCTGGGCTACACGCTGCCAGAAGTGGAAAACGTCCTAAAGCAGGAAAGTTGGCGGAAATAGTTGCTATTACTTTGGCGGGATCGATGTTATGATAAAAAATAACAATCTATTGCTAATTGGAGTGGGAATAATGAAGGATATTATATCAAAAATTCTGCCAACAGTTTTTTGGGGCGGCCTTTTTGCGTATTCGATGTACCGGGACCGCAGCAGGTATCGAAATGTCGTCTTGCTGCTTTTGACAGGCATGTCGGTTCTGGGTTTCATCTATTCGCTGTTCAGCTCTGAAGTTAGCGGAGTTTTGGTCTTGATTACAACGGCCATGGTTGGGCTGGCTTTCTTGATCTTGCCTTTCTTCTTATTTGTTAATGGTTTGTACATGATCAAGCGGGAAGGGCGGTCTTTGGGCAACCTCTTGTCCTTTTTACTAGGCCTAATCTTAATTGCCGGTGAACTGTCATTTTTCCTCTGGTTCTTTGGCCTCTTGGTTGGACCAGAGCTGGGCATTAAAATGAGTGCTCTGGAGCCGTATTCGCCGTTTTTGGCCTTCTTTGGCCTTTCTTCTGGCTACCTGTCGGTTACCTTCGTGTCTTTCTTGCTTTACTGCCTCTTTTTGCAGATTATTCCGCACCATCGGGATTTCGATTACGTGATAATTCATGGGGCTGGGATTAAAAAAGATGGCACCGTGACCAAACTACTGGCAGACCGCTGCGACAAAGCAATTGAAATTTACCGTAAGGATCCAACCTCGCCTTACCTGGTTCCTTCGGGCGGGCAAGGCAGCGATGAGGTTTGCAGCGAGGCAGAAGCCATGCGCAAGTACCTTGTTTCTCAAGGCATCCCTAAAGATAAGATTTTGCTGGAAGATAAATCCAAGACAACTATGGAGAACGTGACTTTTTCCAAGGCCTTAATTGAAAAAAGACCAGGCCACAAGTATACAGCTTTGGTGACCAGCAACTACCATATCTACCGGGCCATGCGCTATGCCAAAAGGGCGCAGCTAAAGGCTGTCGGAATCGGCTCTCGCGTCGCGCCTTACTACTATCCAAGTGCCTTGATCCGTGAATTTGTGGCAGTTCACAAAGAACGCAAGCACTTGATCCTTTTTGCCATTGGTTATCTGCTTTTCGTCAGTCCGGTCATCGTCATCATGCTGACAGAGTAATGATGAAAAAAGGCTGCAAAGCAATTTCCTTGGCAAGAGTACAAATACATTTGAAAAACGTGCTAAACAGGCAGAACTTGTTTGGCACGTTTTTTTGCGCTCTAAAGGAGCGGCTTCTTTAGGTTCTGTAAAATATCAAAAAATATGTGTAAATGGTTGACACAACATAAGCAACGCACTGACAATAAACTTGTCAGATGAAGCAGAAGGGCTTCAAAGACATAAACACGTCCATTTGAAATTTTATTAAGGAGAATCACACTATGATTAAAAAAACTATGACAGAACAAGAAAAAATGAGCATCATCGAAAAGTTGAAAGCAGAACAACTTGAATCCGAATACGATGCCTGGATTTTTACCGACGGTGGCTGCCGCAACAACGGCAACAATGCAGGTGAACACGTTTTGTCAACTGACAAGGCAGCATGGGCATACGTGATCTTGCATGATGGACATGCCATGACCGCTACTGGTGGCAAAGTCGGAGCTACTAACAACCAGATGGAAATGACAGCTGTTCTTGAAAGTTTGAAGGCACTTGAAGAGATGGGACTTAGCCGGAAGAAGCTGCTGCTTTCCTTAGATTCAGATTATGTTCGCAAAGCCCTCAGTGACTCTTCCGATGGGACTGCTTGGATCAAAGGATGGAAAGAACGGGGCTGGAGAAATTCTAATGGGAAAGCAGTTGCCAACCAGGACTTGTGGAAGGAAATTGACAAGGAAATTTCTAAGTTCTCCAATTTGACTTTGCAGCACGTCGACGGCCATGCTGATAGCGATGGCAACAACCTGGCTGACGCCCTTGTTAATGAACAGATGGACGAGATGTAACAATTCTCTTTTTCATCGACAGCATCCCTATCGCGCAGATCATTCTGCCAAGAGGGATGCTTTTTTTTCTTTGCTTGACCAATTCTTGAAAAAAGTCGCGGCCTAGAAGCTAATTGCAATCAGCGGCAGCCATTCATATCTATTATTATGTGTAGGTGCTAACGGCAAGTATGCAAGTCATGTTATACTAGTAACAAACAATGTGAAGGGGCCTTTTACCGTGAAGAAATACAAAGTAGGCGAAGCCGCTGAAATCCTTGACGTCTCCGTTGCCACTCTGCAAAGGTGGGACCGTGAAGGCAAACTTAAGGCTGAAAGAAGTGCCACAAACCGGCGCTACTATACGCAAGAACAGCTTAACGAGTAT
>NZ_JBJEES010000129.1:0-24190 GCF_051873315.1 Lactobacillus sp. | reverse complement strand
GCTCCCTTGGCAATCACGGCCCCGGCACTAACGTCGGAGTGTCCGGCCAGGTACTTGGTCGCGCTGTGCACGACCAGGTCAGCACCGTATTCAAGCGGCCGCAAAAGATAAGGACTGAGGAAAGTGTTGTCGGTAATGGCCAGAATGCCGTGCTCATGAGCCAATTTGGCAATTCCCTCAACCGGGGTCACCTGCAAGAGCGGGTTGGTCACCGGTTCAAAGTAGATTGCCTTGGTATTAGGCTGGATCGCTTTTTCCACTGCCGCCAAATCCCTGGTGTCAACCGCCGTGAAATCCAAGCCCCGGTCTTTGAAGTACTGGTAGACAATCCGGAAGGTGCCCCCATAGATCTGATCACCGATGACGATATGGTCCCCTGCTTCAAAAATCGCCAAAGCCGCGTGAATCGCTGCCATCCCGCTGGCAAAAACAAAGGCCCGGTCACCGCCCTCTAAGCTGGCCAGTTGCTCTTCAACGGCATTTCTGGTTGGATTGCCCGACCGGGAATAGTCATACTTTACTGCCGCCCCGATCTTTGGGTAGGCAAAAGTTGTTGCCTTGTAAACCGGCACGGCCACGGCTCCTGTTTGATTGTCGTCTTGCCTTGGCTGGTGAACCAGCCGCGTGTTAAATCCCGCCATCTTTTTCCTCCTTTTTGTATTAAGCCTAATCTCATTATCAGAATTTTCTTTAATCTAAGCTTAATTATACCCGAAGGAGCCGGCTTTTCCTAGAAACGAAAATTGAAGAAAAAAATAACCTCCGAAATTAGGATCCTAATTTCAGAGGTCATTTTTTAACCACCAAGGTAGGCTTTTTGCACGGCCGGGTCGCTGAGCAGGTCCTGCCCACTGCCGGTCATCTTGACTTCACCTGAAGCCAAAACGTAGCCCCGGTTGGCAATGCTGAGGGCTTGCCGAGCATTCTGCTCGATCAAGAGGACAGTCATGCCTTCCTTGTTGATGCTTTTAATAATGTCAAAAATTTCTTGAATGTAGATTGGCGCCAAACCCATGGAGGGTTCATCCAGCAAGAGCAGCTTTGGCCGCGCCATCAAGGCCCGGGCCATGGCCAACATCTGCTGTTCCCCACCAGAAAGAGTGGCGGCATCCTGCTTTAGCCGTTCCTTCAAGATTGGGAAACGTTTGAACATGGCTTCCATGTCCTTTTCTACCCCGTCTTTATCCTTTCTGAGGTAGGCGCCCAACTGCAGGTTTTCCTTAACCGTCATCCCGGCGAAAATCCGCCGGCCTTCTGGGACCTGGGAAATTCCGGCAGCTACGATCTTTGGCGCGGTCAATTTGGACAAGGACTGGCCCAAAAAGACAATGTCGCCGTCAGCCGGCTTCAAAAGACCAGAGATCGTCTTCAAAATGGTCGACTTGCCGGCCCCGTTGGCCCCGATCAAAGTCACGATCTCACCTTCCTTGATGTCAAAGCTGACGTCGCGGACGGCCTTGATTGCCCCGTAATTGACTGAGAGGTGGTCGACTTTCAAAATTTCTTTAGGCATCTGCTCCACCTCCGAGGTATGCGTTAATTACGGCTTCGTTGTTTTGAATTTCACTTGGCGTCCCCGTGGCCAGCAGCTTGCCTTCGGCCAAAACATAGATTCTTTCCGCCAGGTTCATGACCAGGGACATGTCGTGCTCGATCAAGAGGACGGCAATCCCGTATTCAGTTTGCAGGCGCTTGATCAGTCTGGTCAAGTCAGCCGTTTCTTCCGGGTTCATCCCGGCAGCTGGTTCATCCAAGCAGATGATCTTTGGGTCAGTTGCCAGGGCCCGGACAATTTCAACCTTCCGCTGGGTCCCATATGGGAGACTGCCAGCAGGGAAGTACATGACATCCTGCAGGTCAAAATCCTTCAGCAATTCCTTGGCCCGCTCTTCCATGGCATCTTCCGTCTTATAGTAAGCTGGAAGCCGAAGAACCGCCGTCAAGAAGTTTTCCTTGTAATGGTTGGTCAAGGCAATCAGCACGTTTTCCAAAACGGACAACTGGCTGAAGAGACGGATGTTCTGGAAGGTTCTGGAAATACCCATCTGCGCCACCTTGTAGGCCTTGGTATTTTTCTTCACTTCCTGGCCACCGATTTTGACCGTACCAGTGGTGGCTGGCGCCACCCCGGTCAGGCAGTTGAAGAAGGTGGTCTTCCCGGCACCGTTAGGACCGATCAAGGCAACCAGTTCTTTTTCGCCCACGTGCAGAGAAACATCGTCGACCGCGGTCAAACCGCCAAAGACTTTGGTGATGTGGTCCGCGCTTAAAGCTTCTGTCATTTCAGTTCCTCCTCACTACTTGCTTTCTTTTCCGGCTTCTTTCATGTCGCCGTCTTGCTTTTTAGTCAAAAGGCGCTTGAAAGAGAATTCCCACTTGCCAAACAGACCGCCTGGCTTGAAGATCATGATGATGATCAAAGCGACCGCGTAGAAGACCATCCGCAAAACGCCCAGGCTTTGCAGAGCCGCGTCCAAAACACCCAAGAGGGTAGTGGCCACGAAGGTCCCGGTGATGCTGCCCAGACCACCAAGAACCACGAAGATCAAAATGTTGATTGATTCCATGATCCCGAAGCTGGACGGAACGATTGTCTGCAGGTATGAAGCGTACAGGGAACCGGCAATAGCAGCTGTTGCTGCCCCTAAAACGAAGGCTGACAATTTCCACTTAGTCGTGTTGACCCCCATGGCTTCAGCCGCGATTTCGTTTTCCCGGATGGAAATAACCGCCCGGCCGTCCCGGCTGTGAATAAAGTTGACAGTCACGATCGTGGTCAAGCAGACAAAGATGTAAACCACGTCCCAGGTCGCGAACTGGGGAATGTTAAACAGACCAGCTGCCCCGTTGGTGATCTTCATGTTGTTGATCACGATTCTGATAATTTCCGCTGCCCCCATCGTCGCAATGGCGAAGTAGTCACCGTGCAGGCGCAGGGTCGGAATGCCGACCAAGAGGGCAACAACAATCGCGAGAACCACCCCGACCAGAATCGACAGGTAAAAGCCACCTGCCGAATTCATCGTCTGGGTCATGATCCCGGTGGCGTATGCCCCCAGGGCCATGAAGCCCGCGTGACCCAATGAGAATTGACCAGAAAAGCCGATGACCAGGTTCAACCCGACCGCCAGAATGATGTTGATCCCAATCGTTACCAGCATGTTTTCAATGAAGGTATTGATCACGCCGGTCAGCATCAAGGTGTTGATCAGGTAAAAACCTGCCACCATGAGGATCAGCCAGCAAAGATTGTATTTCCAGTTTTTCTTCATCTGACTTCTTCCTCCTAAACCTTTTCAACTTGCTTCTTGCCAAACAGACCGCCTGGCAGGACAAGCAGGATAACAATCAAAACGATGTAGACGGCTGCGTCTCTGAAGGCTGAGAAGCCCATGGCCTGGACGGCCGTTTCCAGAAGGCCAATCAAGAAGCCGCCGACAGCTGCCCCTGGGATGGACCCGATCCCGCCGAGCACGGCGGCAACAAAGGCCTTGATCCCTGGCGTCATCCCCATCAGTGGGTCAATTGAGTTGTAGTACAAGCCGATCAAAACGCCGGCTGCCCCGGCCAGGGCGCTGCCCAGGGCGAAAGTAATAGAAACAGTATGGTTGATGTTAATCCCCATCAAGCTGGCTGCGTCGTAGTCAGTTGAAACTGACCGCATGGCCCGCCCGGTCTTGGTGTAGTTGATGATGTACATCAAACCCAGCATCAAAACTAAAGTAGTAACCAGGATGATCAGCTGAATGTTGGAAATCGTTACCCCGCCCAGGTCAAAAGTCTTCCGCTTGATGACCTGCGGGAAATTCCGCGTGTCTGAAGTTACCAGGTAGGACATCCCGTTTTCAAGGAAGAATGAAACACCAATGGCCGTAATCAAAGCAGCAACTCGGGGCGCGTTTCTCAGCGGCCGGTAGGCAACTGCTTCAATAATCACGCCGGCCAAGCCACAGACAATCATAGCCGTGATCAAGGCGGTGATAAAGCCAAAGTGCAGGTAGTTGATCGTGTAGTAACCCCAGTAAGCACCTAGCATGTAGACGTCCCCGTGAGCGAAGTTAAGCAGCTTTGAGATCCCGTAAACGATCATGTATCCCAAAGCCAGCAAAGCATAAATGCTGCCGAGGGAGAGCCCATTTATCAATTGCTGGAAAAATGTTTGCAAGTTTAAAACCTCCTTGACTTGCCTGTGGCATTACCGGCTAAATTATCAAATCCAAAAATTAATTACTTAACCGTGTAAGCCTTTGATACCTTGCCGTTGGTCATTTGTTCAACAACGACTGACTTTTGCGGGTTGTGCTTGGAGTCCATAGTGATGTTCCCAGTTACGCCCTTGAAGTTCTTCAGGTTTGCCAGGCCCTTTTGGATAGCGCTTGAAGATACTTCGCCTTCGTTCTTGGCAGCGTCGACGATCATGTAAACTGAGTCGTAAGCCAGGGAGCTGAAGGTTGCCGGTTCTTCACCGTACTTAGCCTTGTAAGCCTTCAGGAACTTAACAACTTCTGGTTCCTTGGACTTGGTTGAGAAGTGGGTAGTGTAGTAAACGTTGGTTGCGTTCTTGTTGCCGGCGATTTGGGCAAGCTTTGGTGAGCCCATGCCGTCAGCACCAACAACTGGAACGTTTAAGCCCATTTCCCGGGCCTGCTTGAGGACCAGACCGATTTCAGTGTAGTAGCCTGGCAGGTAGATTGCTTCTGGCTTTTTACCCTTGATGGTAGTCAGGGTTGAGTTGAAGTCCTTGTCACCTGACTGGAAGTATTGAGTAGTGACGATCTTGCCGCCAAGCTTCTTGAATTCCTTGGTGAAGGACTTGGTCAGACCAGTACCGTAGTCGGTTGAGTTGTCAGCCATGATGGCCACGCTCTTCTTCTTTAAAGTGTTGTACATGAAGTCAGCAGCCTTCTTGCCTTGGAACGGGTCGATGAAGCAAGCACGGAAAGCGTACTTTTGCGTCTGCCCGCTCTTGGTTTGAGTGAATTCAGCAGCGGTTGCTGATGGACCAACCATTGGCACGCCCGCTTTGGTCAGGTTGGCGATTGAAGCAGTAGCGTAAGCCGTAGCTGCCGGGCCGACTTGGGCAACGATCTTGTCGCTGTTGGCCATTTGGGCAGCTACAGAAGCGGCAGTTGAAGTGGATGACTTGTTATCGCTGATATACAGCTTAACCTTATAAGTTTTGCCGCCGATCTTGACACCCTTCTTGTTGATTTCTTGAGCAGCTAAAGCAACCCCCTTCTTTTCTTGCTGGCCGTAGCTGGCAACTGAACCGGAAAGTTCCAGGTTGACCCCGATTCTGATCGTGTTGTCACTGGACTTGTTGCCGGCAGTTGAGCTGGTCTTGGCGGTTGCACAACCGGTCAGGGCTGCGGCGGACATCATGGTTGCGGCGGCTAAGCCGAAAGCTTTCTTAAATTTCATGACGGTTTCCCCATTTCAATCAAATATATTAGACTTCTGATTCTTGATTATCACTTAAACCTAAATTAAAAAGGTCTTCACTCATCTCGTGAGTGAAGACTCTTAATCCGGATCATTGAGCTCACTCACAAATGCAGACGAAGAAGAGCTCACACAGAGCTCTACATAATTTGCAAGAGAGTAATGACGGCAGCTGAGAACAGCATGGCATTATTCATTTGTTGACACATTTGATATTTCATAATTCTCAGCTCCTTTTAATTTTAAGTTGCTTTTATTTTATTTAACTTTTGTCTTAATGTCAAGCTCATTTATCATTTTTGTTTAATTTTTGTTTTTAGGCAACAGAAAAAGGAGCCAATGGCTCCTTTTTCTAGCTTTAAAACTTCTTGCCGGTTGCCCGGTAGCCGATATCGCGCCGGTAGAAAGTCTGCGGGATATCCAGCTTGGCCAAGTAGGCATAAACGTGCTCTTGCGCTTCTTTTAAGTCAGCAGCTTCTGCCCGGACCATCAAGATCCGGCCGCCGCTGCCAGCCAAATCGTCAGCTGGGCCGGTTACGTTGGCATAGTCAACGTAAATACCCTCTTCTGCTGGCAATTGGCCTAGTTTTTGCCCCTTAAGTGGCTTTTTCGGATAGCCTTCAGCGGCCAAAATGACGCCAAGGACTGCCTCATCCTTTTCTTCAACGGCTGGCATTTCCTCGTCATTCACGTTGGCATCAACCAGTTCAGCAAAGTCGCTCTTCAAGCGTGGCAATACAACTTCCGTTTCCGGGTCGCCAAGACGGACGTTGTATTCGATCATCTTCGGCCCCTGCTTGGTCATCATGAGGCCCAGGTACAAAACGCCGTGGTAGTCATAGCCGCCTGCAAGAAGGCCCTTGGCCGTTGGCTCAACCAACTGGTCAACGATTTCTTGGTATTCAGCCTGGCTCAATTGCGGAACCGGGCTGTATGACCCCATCCCGCCAGTGTTTGGCCCCTTATCGCCGTCATAGGCCCGCTTGTGGTCTTGAGCCAAGGGCAGGAGACGGTACTTGCCACCTTGCATGACGGCAAAGACGGAGTATTCAGGGCCAGTCAGGAATTCTTCAAGAACAACCTGCTTTTGACCCTTGGCAAACATTTCCGTCAAAGTACTTTCTGCCGTTTCCTGGTCTTCAGCAATAACCACGCCTTTCCCGCCAGCCAGGCCGTCTTCTTTCAAAACGACTGGCAGGCCAAAGTCTGGCAAGGCAGCGATGGCCTTTTCTGCTGTTTGGAAGGTTTCGTAGCGCGGGTGCGGCACCTGGTATTTTTCCATGAACTGCAGAGCATAGTCTTTTGAACCTTCCAACTGGGCTGCTCTGGCATTTGGCCCGAAGATTTTTAAGTCAAAAGCGTGGAAGTAGTCAACGATCCCGGCTACTAAGGCATCTTCTGGCCCGACAAAGGTCCAGGCAATATCTTCCTTAATAGCAAAGTCCTTCAAGGCCTTGAAATCATCTTCTGGAATGCCAGTGGCTTTAACGCCGATCGCGGCCATGCCGGAGTTGCCCGGAGCACAGAAGACTTCAGCAACGTGCGGGCTCTTCTTCAAAGCGCGGGCGACGGCGAATTCCCGGCCACCAGACCCGACTACCAAAATTTTCAGCTTGTCTTTCATTTTTATCAGCCCTTTTAGTGTCTAAAGTGACGAACGCCGGTGAAGACCATGGCAATGCCATACTTGTTGGCCATGTCGATGGATTCCTGGTCACGGACAGACCCGCCTGGCTGCACGATTGCCTTGATGCCGTGCTTGCCGGCGTATTCAACGCAGTCACTGAATGGGAAGAAGGCGTCGCTAGCAATGACTGACCGGTCATCCAAGGCTTCTGCCGCGTGGTCGATGGCAATCTTTTCAGAGTCGATCCGGTTTGGCTGGCCGGCGCCAACGCCCAGAGTCCGTTCGTTGTTGGCCACGACGATGGCGTTGGACTTGGTGTGCTTGACGGCCTTCCAGGCAAAGAGGAGAGTTTCCAGCTGTTCTTGCGTTGGCTTAGCTTCAGTTACGCATTCCCAGTCAGCGAAGTCTTCGTCCAGAACGTCCTGGTCTTGCACCAGCAAACCGCCCATGACGGAAACAGTTTCCTTGCGGGTTGCTTCATCCTTCTTGCTGAAGTCCAGCTTGAGAATCCGCAGGTTCTTCTTCTTGGTCTTCAGAGCTGCCAACGCATCTTCATCATAGTCTGGCGCGATGATGATTTCCAGGAAGATCTTGTGCATCTTTTCAGCAGTTGCCAGGTCAACCTTCCGGTTCAAGGCAATTACCCCGCCAAAAATTGATACAGGGTCAGCTTCGTATGCCCGGTCCCAGGCTTCTTCCAAACTTTCCCCTTGGCCGATCCCGCATGGGTTCATGTGCTTCATGGCTACGACAGTCGGCTTGCTGAATTCGCGGACACATCTCAAGGCTTCATCAGCGTCTTTGATGTTGTTGTAGGACAGCTGCTTGCCGTTTAATTGTTCAGCCTGCAGAACTGAGAAGGCCTTTGGCAGGGCATCTTCGTAGAGCCAGGCCTTTTGGTGGCTGTTTTCCCCATAGCGCATGGCTTCCTTTAAATCGTAAGTCAAAGTCAGCTTTTCCGGGGCAGTTTCGCCGGCCTTTTCAGTCAAGTATTGGGAGATCAAGGCATCGTATGAAGCAGTCAGGCGGAAGGCCTTGGCCGCCAACTTAGCCCGGGTTTCCAAGCTGGTAGAGCCGTCTTTTTCAATTTCAGCCAAAACCTGGTCATAGTCGGCCTGGTCAACGACAATAGTTACGTCACGGTAGTTCTTAGAAGCTGACCGCACCATGCTTGGGCCGCCGATATCAATGTTTTCAATGGCCTCGGCCAGGGTCACGTCAGGCTTTTCAATGGTTTGCTTGAATGGGTAAAGGTTAACGCAAACCAGGTCGATTGGCGTAATCTTGTGTTCCTTCAAGGTTGCCACGTGCTCAGGCAATTCCCGCCGGGCCAGGAGGCCGCCGTGGATGTAGGGGTTCAAGGTCTTAACCCGGCCGTCAAGGATTTCCGGGAAGCCAGTCACGTCCTCAACTGAAATGGTTGGGATGCCGGCTTCGTCCAAAACGCGCTTGGTACCACCAGTTGACACGATTTCGTAATCATTGGCTACCAGGCCCTTGACAAAAGGAACCAGGTTGGTCTTGTCTGAAACACTTACAAGTGCACGCTTCATTTATTTGTTCTCCTCTTCAAATTTCAGCAAAGCTTTTCTTAAGGCTTCCGGATACAGGTGGTGTTCACATTCGTGAATTCTTGCTTCCAGAGTATCAACCGTGTCGTCATCGTAAATGGGCACGTGCTTTTGAGCAATAGCCGGACCAGAGTCCAGGCCAGAGTCGATATAGTGAACCGTTACCCCAGTTTCAGCCGGGTGGTCGGCAAAGGCCCGTTCAATTGAGTGCAGGCCGGGGTAAGCCGGCAAATATGCCGGGTGGAGGTTGACGATTCTGCCTTCATATTCGTTCAAAATCGTTGGCCCGATTACCCGCATGTAGCCAGCCAGGGCAATAAAGTCGATCTGGTAATCCTGCAGAACCTGGAGGATCTTTTCTTCGTACTTTTGCTTGCCGCCGCAGGACTTGACCGTAAAGGTCACTACCGGGGTGTGGAATTTTTCTGCCCGCTTGATCACCGGAGCGTCCGGGTGGTCACAAAAGAGCAGGGCAAGTTCGCCGGGCAGGTCGCCCTTTTGAAAATATTCGGCCAGAACTTCATAGTTGGTTCCGTTGCCGGATGCAAAAATTGCTACTTTCATCGCTGCCACCTATTTGATAATGATCTTTTCGCCGTCAGTTCTCTGGCTCAAGCGGCCAACTTCAAAGACCTTTTCGCCGCTTTCCAAAAGCAGCCGCTTGGCCTCTTCCTTCTTGTCAGCTGGAACTGCCAGAATCATCCCCAGGCCCATGTTGAAGGTCTGCCAGCAGTCATCATCTGACAAATTGCCAACTTGCTTGAGGTAGTTGAAGACATCTGGAACTTCCCAGCTGCCAGCGGTAATTTCTGCCACCAGGCCGTCATTAAACATCCGCGGCACGTTTTCAATGAGGCCGCCCCCCGTAATGTGGGCCACGCCGTGGACCAGGCCTTGCTTGATCAAAGGCAGGACAGACTTGATATAGATTCTGGTCGGAGCCAGCAGGCTTTCACCCACGCTCTTGCCCTTTAATTCAGCTGGCGTGTCAGTCAGCTTGACGTCATGGTCCTTAAAGAGAATCTTGCGGACCAGTGAAAAGCCGTTGGAGTGAACCCCGCTTGAAGCCAGGCCCAAGAGAACGTCCCCAGCTTGCGGAGTGTCAACTGACAAAAGGCGGTCTTTTTCCGCTACCCCAACCGTAAAGCCGGCCAGGTCATATTCATCTGGCGCGTACATGTCTGGCATTTCCGCGGTTTCCCCGCCGATCAAGCTGGCGCCTGCCTGCTTGCAGCCTTCAGCCACGCCTTGGACAACTGAAGCCAGGAGGGCTGGATCGTTGTGCCCGCAGGCGATGTAGTCCAGGAAGAAAAGCGGTTCTGCCCCTTGAGCCAGGACATCGTTGACGCACATGGCTACGACGTCAATACCGACAGTGTCATTTTTGTCCATCTTTTGGGCAATCATCAGCTTGGTACCGACACCATCAGTCCCGGAAACCAGGACCGGGTGGTCATAGCCTAGGGAATCAAGGTCAAACAGGCCGCCAAAGCCGCCGATATTGCCAACGTAACCCGGCCGCTTGGTTGAGGCTACCGCCCCCTTGATCCGCCGTACCAATTCATAGCCGGCATTGACGTCAACGCCTGCATCCTTATAGCGATTCACGATCATTCACCTCTGTTTTGCTTCTTTAAAATTTCTTCGACCGGTTCAACGTCCAGTGGTTCCTTGATTTGGTTTTCGTAGTCGTACAAAGGAGTCGGGTACTTGCCGTCAAAGTAGGCTACAGTTAAACCACCATTTGGCGCGTCGCCGGCATCTGGCATGTCAACCGCCTTGATCAGGCTTGGAATGCTTAAAAAGCCCAGGCTGTCAGCCCCGATCAGCTTGCACATGTCGCTGACGCTGTATTTGGCCGCCATCAAGTCTTTTCTTTCAGAAATGTCGATCCCGTAGAAGTGCGGGTACTTGAAAGGCGGAGAAGCAATCCGCATGTGCACCGACTTGGCGCCGGCTTCTTTCAGCATCTGCACGATCTGCCGGGAAGTCGTCCCGCGGACGATTGAGTCGTCAACGACCACGATATTCTTGCCGCTGACCACCCCGCGGACCGGAGCCAGCTTCATTTTAACCCCCTGCTCACGCAGAGCCTGGGTTGGCTGGATGAAGGTCCGGGCAATGTACTGGTTCTTGATCAAACCCATTTCATAAGGCAATCCAGCTGCTTCAGCATAACCAGTCGCTGCTGAGAGTGAGGAGTTTGGAACACCAATGACCATGTCGGCATCTTCTGGAGCTGGCTGTTCTTTGGCCAGCAGCATCCCCATCCGCTTTCTGGCGGTGTGGATGTTGACCCCGTGGATGATGGAGTCCGGCCGGGCAAAGTAGATGTATTCCATTGAGCAGACGGCCAGCTGGGTTTCAGTCGTATAGTGGTCGATCTTGATCCCGTCTTTGTTGATGATAATAAGCTCACCTGGCTGCACGTCCCGGACCAGCTTGGCGTGTACCGCGTCAAGGGCGCAGGATTCGCTGGCCACGACATAGCTGCCATTGTCCATCTGGCCTAAAACCAGCGGTCGGAAGCCGTTAGGGTCAAGGGCTGCATAAAGGGTGTCATTAGTCATCAAGAGGAAGGCAAAGCCCCCCTTGACCTCGTTCAAGCTGGCCTTCAAGGCTTCAATAAACGGCATGCGAACCTTGCGCCGAATCAAGTGGATCAAGACTTCCGTATCCGAGCTTGACTGGAAGACTGACCCGGAATCTTCCAGGCGCTTTTTCAAAGTCTGGGCGTTGGTCAAGTTCCCATTGTGGCAAAGAGCGATTTCCCCGTCCTGGAAGTGGAAAAGGAAGGGCTGGACATTGGCCAGGGAATCTGAACCGGCAGTACCGTAACGGACGTGGCCGATAGCCATGTTCCCCTTCAAAAAGTCCAGGTCAGCTGGGTTGGAGAAAACTTCTGACAAGAGACCGCGGTCCCGGAACTGACGGAGCTTCTGCCCGTCACTGGCCACGATCCCGGCCCCCTGCTGGCCCCGGTGCTGGAGGGCATGGAGACCGAAGTAGGTCACGTTAGCCGCGTCAGGAACGTTGTAGATCCCGAAAACGCCGCATTCTTCGTTTAATCCTTTGATTTCATAAGGCATGGCAGGGCTTCCTCCCAAATTTGCTTCAATTCAGCTACCGGTAAGTCAGCTGCTTGGTCCTTCAAAGTCAGCTTCAAGCTGTCGCCAGCAGTTTGGCCGAGCTTGACCGCGTCGCCGGCCAAAGCAGCAGCGAATTCAGCTGAGTATTCGCTTGGCACGCTGACCAGGAAGCGGCCTGGAGTTTCGCTGAAAAGTTCAGCACTGGTCAAGTCGCAGGCAACTTCTGCCCCGATGCCGTGGCCAAAGCTGCTTTCAGCCAGGCTGACCGCCAGGCCGCCTTCGCTTAAGTCGTGGGCACTGGCTACGTGGCCGGCTTCCATTTGGGCCAAGAGCCGCTTTTGGTAGCCCTTAATGTGGTCCAAGTCCAAATCGTTCAAAGAGCCGGAGATTTCCCCAGTCAGCATCTTTTGCAGTTCTGAACCGGCGTAGTCTGCCCCGGTTTGGCCAACCAGGTAAAGGTCGTCGCCCTCTTCCTGGAAGCTGTCTCTGACCAGGTGGTCCAGGTTCTTGACCAGACCGACCATGCCGACCATTGGCGTTGGGTAGATGGACTTGTCGTCAGTTTCGTTGTACAGGGAAACGTTCCCGGAAACAACTGGAGTTTCCAGAACTTCGCAGGCCTTGGCAATCCCCATGACTGAGTGGTGAAGTTCCCAGAAGACTTCTGGTTCGTTCGGGTTCCCGAAGTTCAAGCAGTCAGTGATGGCCAGAGGTTCTGCCCCGCTGGCGATGATGTTGCTTGCAGCTTCAACAACGGCCCGCTTGCCCCCGATTTCCGGATCCAGGTAGATGAAACGGCCATTGCCGTCAGTGGTCATGGCAATCCCCTTGTGGGTGCCGCGGACCCGCAAAACGCCGCTATCTTCACCAGGCCCTACAACCGTACTGGTTCTAACCATGGAGTCGTAAGTCTGGGTGAACATTTCCTTAGAAGCGATGGTTGGCTGGGCCAGCATCTGCTTGAAAGTCTTGGCCAAATCAGTAATCTCTGGTTCCCAGGCAGGCTTAGCCGCGTCATCGATCATGTGCTGCGGCTGCTTTTCTTCGCTTGGCTCTTCCAAAACGTCTTCAGTCAGGCTGGTTACCGGGATGTCGCAGACTACTTCGCCGTGGTGGCGCAAAACGTAGTTGTGGCCGCTGGTAATCCGGCCGATAACAACGGCGTCAAGGTCGTAGAAGTCAAAAATCTTCTTAACGTCTTCTTCGTGGCCCTTCTTAACGCAAAGCAGCATTCTTTCCTGGGATTCGCTCAGCATGATTTCGTAAGCAGACATCCCGCTTTCTCTTTGCGGTACCTGGTCCAGGTTCAGTTCCATGCCGGACTTGCCTTCTGAAGCCATTTCTGAACTTGAGGAAACGATCCCGGCTGCCCCCATGTCCTGGATGCCGACCAGCCAGTCAGCGTGCTTTTGGGTCAATTCTAGGCAGGCTTCAAGCAGCAGCTTTTCCATAAACGGGTCGCCGACTTGAACGGCTGAACGTTGGCTTTCGTGTTCTGAGTCAAATGAGTGAGAAGCAAAGGTTGCCCCGTGGATCCCGTCACGGCCTGTCTTAGCCCCGACGTACATCACGGCGTTGCCTTCACCTTGTGCCAGGCCCTTTTGCATGTCCTTGACGTCCAACAGGCCGACGCTCATGGCGTTCATGACTGGGTTGCCCTTGTAGATGTCGTCAAAAGTGAGTTCACCGCCGACAGTTGGAATGCCCATGCAGTTGCCGTAGCCGCCGATACCGGCTACAGTTTCGTTTAAGAGCCAGCGGGTGTGGGCGTCATCTAATTCACCAAAGTGCAGAGAGTCCAAAGTTGCAACTGGCCGCGCCCCCATGCTGAAGACGTCACGGAGAATCCCGCCGACGCCAGTAGCTGCCCCTTGGTAAGGTTCAACGGCAGTTGGGTGGTTGTGGCTTTCAGCCTTGAAAACAACTGCTTGGCCGTCGCCAATGTCAACTACCCCTGCCCCTTCACCAGGCCCTTGCAAAATGCGCGGGCCCTTGGTCGGGAAGAGACGGAGAACAGGCTTAGACTTCTTGTATGAGCAGTGTTCGCTCCACATGGCTGAGAAAAGGCCGGTTTCAGTGTAGTTTGGCAAGCGGTGCAAAAGCTTGTCACAGATGTAGTCGTATTCTTCTTCAGACAAGCTCCAATCGAGATAAGGCTTCTTTTCTTTGATTTCTTCTGGAGTCATTTCCTGCATCATTACGCTTTTACCTCCGCGTGGTCCAAAATTGACTTAAACAGGCGCAAGCCGTCGGTGTTGCCCAAGAGGGCTTCGACTGCCCGTTCCGGGTGAGGCATCATCCCTAAGACATTGCCTCTTTCGTTGGTGATCCCGGCAATATTGTTCAAAGAGCCGTTCGGGTTTTCCTTTGAGTAGCGGAAAACGACCTGGCCATTGTCTTCAATCTTCTGCAAGGTTTCCGGGTCGGCGTAGAAGGAGCCGTCAGCGTGCGCAATCGGCAGGTTGATCTTCTCGCCCTTTTGGTATTCGGAAGTAAAAATGGTGTCGTTGTTGACTACTTCCAGTTCAACCGTCTTGCAGACAAACTTCAAAGAGTCATTTCTCTTCAAGGCCCCTGGCAAAAGGCCAGCTTCAGTCAAGATCTGGAAACCGTTGCAGGTCCCGAAAACTGGCTTGCCAGCCTTGGCCATTTCGACAATGGCTGGCATGATGTTGGTAAAGCGGGCAATAGCACCGGCTCTCAAGTAGTCCCCGTATGAAAAGCCCCCTGGCAGCATGACAGCATCAAAGCCGTCCAGGCTGCTTTCCTTTGAAGGAACGTAGGCCACGTCAGCGCCGCAAACCGTGTGCAGGGCTTCGTAGAGGTCGATGTCGCAGTTTGAGCCCGGGAATTGGATTACCGCAAACTTCATTATTTTTCCTCCAAGATCTTGTAGCTGTAGGTTTCCATATTGAAGTTAACCAGCAGCTCTTCAGAGATTTCCTTAACAGTTTCAGCTACAGGCTTGTCCTTTTCTTCAATAGTTACGTCGAAGAACTTGCCGACCTTGACTGCCTTGACTTCATCGTGGCCCAAAGAGTGAATTGAGTTGGTGATGGCTTCACCTTGCGGGTCGAAAACTGATTGCTTGTAAGTAACGTAAATCCGTACAGTAGTCATTTGCTTAATCCTCCTTGGCCAAAGCATCCTTCAAACGGGCCAAAACTCTTTCGTAAACATCGATCAGGTTGCCGATTTGCCGGCGGTAAACATCCTTGTCCATGTGGTCCTTGGTTTCCATGTCCCACAGGCGGCAGTTGTCTGGTGAGAATTCGTCAGCCAGGACAACTTCGCCGTTTGGCAGGGTCCCGAATTCAACCTTGAAGTCAACCAGCAGCATGCCTGCTTCGGCAAACAGCTTGGTCAAAAGCTGGTTGACCTGGCGGGAGATTTCCCAGATCTGTTCATGTTCTTCATGAGTCAGCAGGTGGAAGGCAATGGCGTCTGATTCGTTCATCAGCGGGTCGTGCAGGGCGTCGCTCTTCATGAAGAGTTCTTCAACTGGGGTGTCCAGCTTCTCACCTTCTTCTTTCAAGCCATAACGCTTGCAGAATGATCCAGCCGCGATGTTCCGGGTAACGACTTCCAGGTCAATCATCTTGACCTTCTTGACCAATTGTTCGTTTTTAGACAGACGCTTGATAAAGTGCGTCTTAACCCCATGCTTCATCAAATATTCGAAAACCAGACTGGAAATTTCCGCGTCAAGTTCGCCCTTGTTTTGGAAGACGTCGTGCTTCAAGCCGTCCAACGCGGTAGCGTCATCCTTGTAAACAGCGCGGAGCACTTCTGGATCGTCAGTGGTCCACATTTCCTTAGTCTTACCCTGATAAAGCAATTCTGCCATTTTTTACCCTCCGATTAACACGAACTATAATAATGTAAACAGGAATTACTATTCGTAATTTCTTTCTTGAACTAAGGATAACAACTTAAAAAAGTTTGGTCAAGAGATTAGCGAACATTTTTAGCTAATGTTCCGCTTACAAACGGAAACAATCTCATTCTTTTTGGACATAATCTTAAAATAAAAGAGATATCAGAGAAAAGCCGAACAAAAAAGCGGCTCATTTTATGAGTCGCTTTTGATTATCTAAATTTCTCTATTCTTTTTATATTGCGGATCGCACTAAAAATTATTGTCTTTTTACACTTATTCCAAACCCAGCCGCTTGTAGATATCGTCGACGTGGCGCAGGTGCCAGTGGTAGTCGAAGGCATCATCAAGATCAGCCTTAGTCAGTTGCTTTTGAATGGTTGGGTCTGCTTCAAGCAGAGGGCGGAATGGAACTTGTTCAGCCCAGCACTTGGCCGTATATGGCTGGATCAAGTCGTAGGCAGCTTCCCGGCTCATACCGCTTTCAACCAGCTTGAGCAGAACACGGCCGGAGTAGATCAAGCCCAAAGTCTTGTCCATGTTCTTCTTCATGGTTTCCGGGAAGACGTCCAGGTTGGCCAGGATCTTGCCCATCCGGTTGAGCATGTAGTCAAGACCAATGGTGCTGTCTGGCAGGATTACCCGTTCAGCACCTGAGTGGGAAATGTCTCTTTCGTGCCAGAGGGTTACGTCTTCGTAGGCAGTTACGACATTGCCACGGAGAACTCTGGCCATCCCGCAGATGTTTTCTGAACCGATCGGGTTGCGCTTGTGCGGCATAGCAGAAGAACCCTTTTGCCCCTTGGCGAAGTGTTCTTCAACTTCATGGATTTCCGTTCTTTGCAAAGAACGGATTTCAGTAGCGATGTTTTCCAAAGAAGTTGCGACCAGGGCGATGGCGGCAATGTATTCTGCGTGCAGGTCACGTGGCAGGACCTGGGTTGAAATTTCCTGAGCGCGCAAACCCAGCTTCTTGCAGACATATGCTTCAACTTCCGGGTCAACCTCAGCGAAAGTGCCGACGGCACCGGAGATCTTGCCGGCTTCCACCCCGCGGGCAGCGTGTTCAAAGCGTTCTTGGTTCCGCTTCATTTCTGAGTACCAGCGGGCAAACTTCAAGCCAAAAGTAGTTGGTTCAGCGTGAATGCCGTGGGTGCGGCCCATGCAAACCGTGTCCTTGAATTCAAGGGCGCGCTTAGCCAGGATGTCGATGAAGTCCTGGATGTCCTTGCGGAGGATGTCGTTAGCCTGCTTTAATTGGTAGCCCTGGGCAGTGTCAACCACGTCAGTACTGGTCAAGCCGTAGTGCACCCACTTCTTTTCCGGCCCCAATGATTCAGAAACGGTCCGGGTGAAGGCGATGACGTCGTGGTGGGTCACGGCTTCAATTTCGTTGATGCGGTCAACGCTGAACTTGGCGTTTTTCTTGATCTTTTCCACGTCTTCTGCCGGAATGTGGCCAAGTTTGGACCAAGCTTCGTCAGCAGCGATTTCTACTGCCAGCCAGCATTCATACTTCTTTTCATCAGTCCAAATGGCACCCATTTCTGGTCGGGTATAGCGTTCAATCATTTATTTTCCACCTTTAAAAAATCAACAATAATCTGCTTATTAATTATACATCCCAAACTTTGGTCGCGGCAATCTCAGCCAGGGTCTTGTCGACATCGTCGGTCAAGATCGTCACGTGCCCCATCTTCCGGTCTCTGCGGACTTCGCCCTTGCCATAGTCATGGAAGGACCACTGCGGCTTTTCAGCAATCAGCTTTTCGGTTCCGGCCACGTGCTGACCCAAAACATTGACCATGACGACCGGGCTGAGCAGCTTAATTTTTGGCAATGGCCAGTTGCAAATTGCCCGGTTGTGGACAGCAAACTGGGAAAAGTTGCAGGCTTCAATCGAGTAGTGACCGGAATTGTGCGGGCGGGGAGCTAGTTCGTTGATGACGATTTTGTCGTCCTTAGTGACGAACATTTCTACGCCTAAGATCCCGCGCAAGTCGATGGCTTCAGCGATCTTGACAGCAGCGTTCTGGGCCTCTTTGGCCAAGTCCGGTGAGATCCGGGCTGGCACGATGCTTTCATGCAGGATTTCGCCCTGGTTTATATTTTCGCTGACCGGGAAGACCGTGACTTGGCCATCGCAGTTGCGGCCGACCATGACAGAGGCTTCCATGCGGAAGTCGACGAATTTTTCCAAGATGCAGTCACCGCAGGCTAAAACGTCAGCAGTCTTGTCCAAGTCGGCATTTTCTTTCAAAACGACCTGGCCCTTGCCGTCATAGCCGCCTTCACAGGTCTTTAAAACAGCTGGCAGGCCGAGGCTGCTGACAGCAGCGTCCAGGTCAGCCCGGTTCTTGACTGCTCTGAACTTGGCCACTTCACAGCCGGCACTTTGGATAAAAGTCTTTTCCCGGATCCGGTTGTTGGTCGTGTAAAGGAGCTTGGTCCCCTGCGGGATAAAGACTTGGTCCTTGACGCTTTCCAGGGCATCCAGGTCCACGTTTTCAAATTCGTAGGTCAAGACGTCGCTTCGCCGGGCCAGTTCATGGATAGCATCGATATCACTGTATTCAGCCACGATCTGGTCGTCAGCGGCTTGGCCAGCCGGGCAAGCCGGAGTTGGGTCCAGGATGATGACCTTCATTCCGCTGGCCTTGGCATCAAAAGCCAGCATTTGCCCTAATTGTCCCCCGCCAATAATGCCGATAGTTTGGCCGGGCTTGATTTTAATAGACAAGGTCTGCACTGCTTTCTTTAGCTTGATCGTGCATTTCCTTGCGGTAGTCCACGATCTTTTGCTGGAGTTCTTTGTCTTCGATGCCTAAGATCTGCATGGCTAAAAGAGCCGCGTTTTTGGCGCCGGCCGGGCCGATGGCGGTCGTCGCTACAGGGATGCCGGCTGGCATTTGGACGATGGAAAGAAGGGAGTCCATCCCGCCTAAAGCGCTGGTCTTGGCCGGGCAGCCAATTACCGGCAAGGGAGTGTTGGCGGCAATCATGCCTGGCAGGTGGGCAGCCCCGCCAGCACCAGCGATGATCACCTTAGTGCCGTTCTCGGCCGCCTTTTGGGCAAAAGCGAACATTTCTTCCGGCATTCTGTGTGCTGAAATAACCTGCTTGTCGTAGTCAACCCCGAACTTGTCGAGCAGCTTGCAAGCTTCCTGCATATAGCCCCAGTCTGACTTGGAGCCCATTACAACACTGATTCTACTAGTCACGATTATTCCTCCTGTCTGCTTTCCCTTAGGATAACAGAAAACTAAACTTTTTTAAAGAGAAAGATGAACTATTTACCAAGAGTTTCTTATTAACATTCGTTTTTAGTTAAAAAGTCGTAAGAAAAAAGACCACCAGAGGTGGTCTTAATGCCATAAAATCAATCTTCCTTTTCTGCCCGCCAGTAATGATGGCCATAAGGGTCCCGCTCCAAGCGGCCCGTGTCAACCAAGTAGCGGCGCAAAATAGCGTAGTCATCATAGACTGCCGCCAAAACTTCATTGACTTCCTTTTCAGTATAATCCCGGCCAAATTCAAATCGGTCAATCAAAGCATCAAACAAGGCATCTTTCGCCCTTTGCTTGCGGGGAATGACCTGTAGACGGCCATCCTTGAAAAATCCTGTAATCTCCATTTAAATTTCCTCAACTTCCAACTTTTTACTCTGCATGCCAAAAATTGCTAGCAAAAAGATCAGCAAACCGACAGCAGCCAGACTAACCCAGGCAAAGCCGATGCCATAGTGGTCTGACAAAAAGCCGTTAATTGCCAAAACCACGACTTCGGCGCCCGCGTCCAAGGCATTGGCAACAGACATAATAGTCGCCCGGCGGTTCTCTGTTTGGATCGTCGTTTGCAAAACAATCCCGCCCAGCATATTTTCTAAACTGCCAAACATGGTATGGAGCATGAACAAGACGAGAGACCCATAATACCAGTTTTTCAACCCAACCACGCCAAGCAAAGTAGCAGCCATCATAACCGTGCTGACAACAATCAAGCGGGTCTGTCCTCTATTAGACAGCGGCTTTTTGGACACATAGCGGTTGTAAAGGGAAATCGCCAGCATCCCGGACAAACTCATCAAGATAGAAATCGTCCCAGAATTGACGGTCTTGCCTCTTTGAAAGTACATCTGCCACTGGTCAAGCGGGCCGGCTGAAATAATTGCCACGGGAAGCAGAAGCAAGATCCAGGCAAAAGTCTTCTGTTCTTGCTTGACCGTAAATTTTACATCGGCAACCAGGTTCAGCTTCGGCATCCCTTCTTCCGCCTCAGCCAGGTTTTGGCTGTCATATTTTAAGAGTGGGATGATGGTCAAACTGGTCGCGAGCAAAAAGGCTGCCCCGATAAGCAAAGGCAGGTCCAGGCGGATATTGCCTAAAATATTAGCCCCAACGAAGGTGGCAGCCATGGTCAAGGGCGTGCCGATAATACTGTAGCCAGAGAAAATAGCGCCCAGCTGGTCTTTTTCACCATGCTCAACGGCCTTGTTGGCAATCCAGGAAGTCATGGTGCCCGATTGCAAGGAATCCCCCAAAGCGGTCGAGACCCCGCTGACCGTCAACCACAATAAGTTCATGGGGCTGAGTGCCAAAATTATCAAACCTACAGCTCTGAAGATCCCGCTGGCCATTATGGTTTTCAGATATCCGAATTTGTCAGCAATGTAGCCAGAAGGTATTTCGGCAAAGAAGGTGACCAGCCAGAAAATCTCTAAGAATAGATTGATCTGGCTGTAGCTGTAGCCATTGTGCCGCATAAATAGGTAGATCGTTCCGCTCCATAGCGAGGTCCCGATCGTATACAAGATGCTAACGTAGTAAAAAATATATTTGTATTTCTTCATGTCTTCTCCAATAGTTGATTTGTCTCCCTAAATATTTATTTTTTCTGATTAAATACACCTCTTAAATTTACCATCTTTCTAAAAAAAGTCCATCATTTTCTTCACTTTTTGCTAATGTTGAACAGATTTCTTGGTGGAAAATCCACTATTTATAGTCTTTAGCCTATTATTTTCAGATTAAAAAAGCGCTAGGCAGATGTTTCTGCTTAGCGCTTATTAACAAAGAAATTTATTCATTAACCGACCGACTTATTTCGCCATGTTCGAGTCGAAAACTTCTGCCCGCTTGTTCATGGCTATATAGATCTTCGATTTGTAAGAAGCCAGACCCTCTACTTCCCGTTTGGCATTGAAGTGGTAGTAGTTGACCAGGTTGCCTTTGGCATCGATCTTGAACAGGTAATCGTTAAAGGCAATGTAATAGCACTTGTGAGCAACGTTATAAGTAAAACCCTGCACCTGGCTGGAGTTGGAAATCAAGTCACCATTAGTGGCGGCTGCTTCCTTAACCTTGAAGCTGCTACCTGTCCGGGTGATCTTCCAAATTTCAAAGCGGTGCTTGGACTTGCTATGGAACAAGGCCAGCATGGTATTGTCGTCAATCACGTCCGCGTTTAAGAAGTAGCGGTTGTTTTTCCGCTCGCCATTGCTTACGGCAAAAGTCCAGATCCGCTTGATCTGCATGTCTTTCTTATCGACTTGCAAAAGCTCGTTTGACCGCAGTTTCTTGGTATGGTTCCAGTTAGCCAGTTCATAGATGTAGCGTGACGTAGACCCAACAGACTGACCATGGCCGAGTTTGATGTAGGGACTGATCTTGATGCTCTTGACGTAATTCTTCCAAAGCTGGTAATTCAAGGTATTGGTTGGAATATACTGCAGGGCATACTTTGGCACCTGGTTTAAGTGGTAAAGCACCATGTGGCCCCGGGCTCCGTCCATAGACGATTCAGGCCCGCCATAATAATTGGTCGTGACCATGTCCTGGCCATATACATCCAAACCCTGGACATTGCCCCGGACATTGGTTTCCTGGCTGCCTTCCAGCAGGCTAAATGAATTTGGCTCATAAAACTTGGTAGTCAATTTGGCCGTCTTCTTGCCATGCTTGTCAGTCCCCACGTAAGTGTGCGGAGCGACTTGGGCATTGTAGTTGCCTCTAAAAGCCAGCTGGCTTGGAAACCAGGTCTTGCCAACATTGCCGCCCTTGCCCAACTTGGCATCGGCCTTAGAAATGCCCTCTTTGGCATCGCTTCTAACCGTTACCGTGACCTTCCCGCTGGCCTTGCCGTAGCGGTAAGTTACTACGTAGCGGCCTGGCTTTTTCTCAGAAATCCGGTCAGCTGACCGCTTCACAGAGTTAACGTCAACTACGCTGCCGTGCTTGTCTGTCACGTAGTTGATGGCATCAGTCGTCACAAAGCCGTTGGTATCCAATTTATTATTGACCAGGCTGACACTCTTAACCAAAGACATCTTGCTTCTGGCAAAAGCCCGCTCGCTGACATAGCCGACTCCCCGCCCATCAACATAGACATAGTAATACCGTCTGCCCCGGACGAGCTTGTAAGATTTGGACTGGACGTGAGCCAGCTTGAATTCCTTGCTGCTGGCCATTTTCTTGCCAAACTTCCAGACCAGCTTGGTCTTTTTCTTCTTGCCCTTGCCAGTCTTGACTTTTACCTGACTTAAGCTGGAATAGATCCCGTAGTTTTTCTTCCCGTCGATCACCTTGGTCGACAGCTGTTCACTCGCGGCCGCAACTGGCTGACCAGCTTCAAAGAAACAAGCAACTGCCATAATTGCGGCTGAAAAGGCCAGTACCTTCTTCAAATTCATTCCTCTTATACTCACAATCATTAAACTCAACTATTTTGTAATATGATCCACTTTCAAAGTTTCCGTCGGATGGTTCAAGTTGACGTAGAGCTCACCCTTGTAGCTGCCCAAACCTTCAAACTCCCGGCCTGTGTCAAACTTGTAGTAATTCAAAAGCTTACCGGCATCCGTTCCGCCATCTAAGCCTGCCCCGATCTTAAAGAGGTAGTCGTTAAAGGCAATGTAGTAAACGTCATATGCACTGTCCCAGACAAAGCCCTGAACTTCAGCGGAATTGCTGATGAGGTCGCTGCCGGTTGCCCCAACTTCCTTGGCCTTGAAGCTGTCGCCAGTTCTGGAAATCTTCCAGTATTCATAGCGGTGCTTAGAAGCATTGTGGAAGAGAGCAATCAAGGTATTGTCGTCAATCACGTCCGCGTTAAGGAAAATCCGCGGGTACTTGGCTGACCCGTTCCAAACCTTGAAAGTCCAGATCTTGTCAATTTCCATGGTTGACTTCTTGACCCGGATCAGTTCCTGGGAGTTAGACCAGTTGTTGGACCGGTTCCAGTTGGCCAAAACGTAAACGTACTTCTTGGTGCTGCCGACTGACTGGCCATGGCCCAGCTTCATGTATGGGCTGACCTTGACGTTCTTGATGTAGCTCAGCCAAGTGTTGAAGCTCAGCATCTTGCTTGGAATCAGCTGCCAGTTGTACTTTCTGACTCCCCGCATGTTGTAGTAAACCATGTGGCCTCTGGCTTCCCGGTTGTCTGCCTGGCCTAAGTCAAGGTTGCTGGTCACCAGGTCATTATCATAAAAATCAATCCCTTGAACGGCACTGGATACCTTGGCCTCCAGGTTGCTTGAACCTGGCGCGCTCAAAACTGCTGGATGATAGAAGATGGTTTCAATATCCGCGCCTTTGGTGTTGCCAGACATGTTGGTCGCCCAGTATTTGTGGGCACTGGAAACCGCGTCTTCAGAAGTAATAGTTGAAGACGAGGATATGCTGGCCCCGTCACTGGCTGACCAGGTCTTGATCTCTGGCAAGTCAGTTTTAACCGGCGTTACATTGGCGGAACTGATCCCTTCTTTTGCATCCCCCCGCACCGTCAGCTTGCTGGTTGCCTTTGCCTTGCCATACTTGAAGGTCAAAACTGCTGTCCCGGCCTTCTTGCTGGAAACATAGCCAGTATCAGAAATATTCAATTTAGCAGACTTGCAACTGATCTCAACTGAATCATTGTCAACCAGGCTGCCGTGCTTGTCAGTTACATAGTTAATCGCGTCTTCAGCATTAAAGCCAACCGAGTCAGACGGGTTGTTGACCAGGCTGACCTTAGAGACCACATTAGCCTTAGAAAGGGCAAAAGCCTTCTCATTCACGTAGCCGACTGGCCGGCCATCAACGTAGATGTAGTAGTAGCGCTTGCCGCCTTTGACCTTGTAGGACTTGGACTGGACATGAGAATATCTGAAGTCAGAAGAAGCCGTCAATTTCTTGCCAAACTTCCACTCCTTCTTCTTTACGTTCTTGTAATCAGTCTTGGTCACCCACTTGTACTTGACCTGCTTGACTGTCTTGTACTTGGTCTTTCCCTTCTTCTTATAGGCGACCTTCTTCTTAACCGTGTACTTCTTCTTTTCCTTGGTCTTTGTCTTGACCTTCTTAGTTACCTCTTCCAGTTTGAGCGAGGAATAGACCTGGTAGCTCTTATCCCCCATGATCTTGGTCACAAGATCGGTCTTCGTGCTCTTACTGTAGTCTTTACTGCTGCTTGCTTGCACCTGACTAGCCAGACCGACCATCAAAGCCGCGCTGGTCATCATGCCCAGGGCAAAACGTCTCATCAAACTCTTCCCGAATCATAAAACTTACTAAATCTTGATAATCACATCAGTATTGGTAAGTTT
>NZ_JBJEES010000128.1:0-6158 GCF_051873315.1 Lactobacillus sp. | reverse complement strand
CCTTTTTTGTTAAGAAATTGAAACTATATTTCAACTAGCACCACGCGTATTATATCTATAACATCAATTCATCTCCGGCTTTGCGCGGCCTCTATCCCATGAACAAGCTCACTGACTTGATCACGAACTTCGGCGGGGCTCTGCTCTGGTTTATCCTGGTGGAAGCTAGCAAATATGGCCGCAAGATGAGCTTTGGAGTTATGATTTTTTCCTACTTTGAATGCTTCATTCACCTCTATCTTGCCCGGCACTCAATGGAAATTTTTGCCCAGATGGGGATTAACACCGGCTTTTACGCGCCTGGACTGGTCACTGCCCTTGCCTGCTGGCTGCCTTTAGGGATTGCCTATACGGTTTGCTTTATCAAAAACAGGCTCAAGCTGGCTGACATTGCCGGCGGGATCATCATTCTTGTCGTGTTATCAATTCTGCTGGTCAATTTGCCGGAAAAAGTTCTCAAGAACACGGATAACCCCTATGGCTGGACCAACCATGGCTTTTACAATCAATATATCCAGAAAATGAAAAAATAATATTGCATCAAAAAACTCTCTCTAAGCAAATAGAGAGAGTTGATTTGTATTGGAGAAAAAAATGTATTTAAGTCAGAGCTGCCGGCTTAGAAAAAGAATGGCATCCAAGCGCAGCTGCGGAAGCAATGGTTCATTGCAAAGAATGGACGACAGCTGTAGCTGCGGTAACTGTAGTAGTGAACCCGGACAATTACAACGACAACGTAGCTTTGGCAAGTTGGAGTGGTTGGCTTAGTTGGTTCAGTCGGCGCAGTTGGGGCAGTTGGAGCCGTAGGTGCGGTCGGTGCTGTAGGCGCGGTTGGAGCTGTTGGAGCAGTTGGGGCAGTAGGTGCAGTTGGAGCAGTTGGAGCAGTTGGGGCAGTTGGGGCAGTTGGAGCAGTTGGGGCAGTAGGTGCTGTAGGTGAGGTCGGTGCAGTTGGAGCAGTTGGGGCAGTCGGTGCGGTTGGCGCAGTTGGAGCAGTTTCGGCAGTGCCAGCAGTGCCAGCAGTGCCAGCAGTGCCAGCAGTGCCAGCAGTACCGGCAGTGCCAGCAGTACCGGCAGTACCGGCAGTGCCAGCAGTACCGGCAGTACCGGCAGTGCCAGCAGTTGGAGCAGTAGCTGCAGTTTCAGCAGTGCCAGCAGTTGGAGCAGTAGCTGCATTGCCAGCAGTACCAGCAGTCGGTGCAGTTGCCGCAGTTTCAGCAGTGCCCGCAGTTGGAGCGGTTGCTGCAGTTTCGGCAGTGCCAGCAGTTGCAGCCGTGTCCGCTAAGTCAGTTGCCAACTTTTCTGAAGTTGCCGCGGTTTCTGCCTTGCTTGCCGTGTCTGCAACAGTGGCAGTTGTTGCTTCAGTAGCCTGGCTTGCCGTATCTGCCGTAGTGGCTTCAGTTGCTTGACTAGTCGTAGTAGCAGTTTCTGAACTGCTGCCAGTTGTCTGTTCGGTAGCAGTTTGAGTAGTTTGCGTGGTTTGCGCGGTCTGAACAGTTTGCGTTTGCACGGCAGTCGTGTTAGCCGTGTCGTTTACGTCATCAGCCTTAACGCTGCTGTTGCCAAAGGCAAAGAACATCCCTAAGGTGGCGCTTGCCACCATTAAAGTTGACTTCCATTTTTTCATGAGACTTTCCTCCCGATTTTTCTCTTAATTCCATGTGTCGTCTTAACCCAGTTGGTCCGCCCGCTGATTTTTTTATAAAAAGCGATCACGATCGCCGGGTAAAGCAAGTAATTATAAAAAGCAAAAGTTAGCACGGTCCAGATCAAAAGCCCATATTGCTTTGTCTGGCTGGCCCGCTGGTACTGGACAATGATATACATGTTGAAAATCATGTTGACTGCCACAATCACCGCTAAGAGCCGCCAGTAGTCATCCAAATTGCTTAAAGTAAAGACAAAAACGATCAAGCTGGCGATCCCCGTAACCAAGGTGACAAAAGGTATCAGCATGTAAAATGACATCTCAGCTTTAGCTGGCAGGTTGATCCGGTGACTCTTTAAAACTCTCGGCCAGTAGCCAAAGAGGCAGTCAAGCCCTCCTTGCGTCCATCTGGCCCGCTGCTTGATAAAGGGACGGGGCTTATCGATGGCTTCTTGGTAAACCACCGCATCCCCGGCATACAAAGTCTTCTTCCCCTCTAGCAAAAAGCGGGTACTGAACTCAAAATCCTCCAGCAAGGCGTTGCCCCATGGCCGCTGGGCCGTCACCGAAGATACCCGGATAAACTGGCCATTGCCCGATGCCGCCGCGTTGCCTAAGCGGTTTCTGGTGTTCTGAATCCAGTCGTTGATGACCGTGAACTCAATGTCCTGCATGATCTGCAGCCAATTTCTGGTCTCCAGCATCCCCACCCGGGTCTGGAGCAGGTCCAGTTTTTCATCTTGGGCAAAATACTGGATGACCTTGAGGTAGCTTTCTTCTGCCATATAGGCATCCGCGTCCAAAACGCCGCAGATCAAATGGTCCGGGTCGCTATTGTCCATAACGACTTGCTGGTAGGCCCAGTTAAGAGCATTGCCCTTGCCTGTCTGGGCCTGGGGCAGCTGCCTTTGCAGAAGCTGGATTTTCCCGCCAGCCTGCTTGCTAAAGCTTTTGACCAAGAAGGCTGTGTCGTCACTGGACGCGTCATCGATGATGACCATTTTTACATTGGGTAAATTCGCCGTTTCCCTTAAAAACAGGCGCATGGTTTGTTCGATGATGCCTTCTTCATTCATGGCCGGGACCAGCAAGACCAACTGGTAGCCCTTGGTTAATAAGGGATCAAGCTCAATTGACTTGCCGTTTTGCCCCGCGGCCAGGAGCAAGAAGACCCAGAGGACATAAATGATTACGCCCGTTAGTGATATTTCAAAAATCGTCTGACTGATAAATCACCACCCCCTTTGAATGACTGGGGGCTATTTGACCTTGACTGCCGTAGGAGCAGTAGCTGCCGTTGCAGCCGTTGCAGCAGTGCCGGCAGTCGCCGCGGTTGCGGCTGTGGCTGCCGTTGCAGCAGTTGAAGCAAGAGACCCGTAGCCCGGGATGCCTGCTTTGCCTGGAACACCTGGCTTGCCCGGTACGCCTGGCTTAGCTGGAATACCTGGCTTAGCCGGGATGCCTGGAACTACTACCCAGCCTTCACCAAGCGCGCCGCTTCCGCCTTCTGCCTTTGCGGCAAGAGCAGCGATGCTGGCCACATCAGCGCTTTTGGCGGTTTGCGCTACGGCTGCCGTACTGCCAGTAGAAGCTGGAGTCAAGGCGTCGGCAATAACGCTTGGCAGGCTGGTCTGTGATAAAGCAATCAGTGATGCTGGCAGGATAGCCAACTTAACAATCTTTTTGATGTTCATGGTTCGGTCCTCTCTCATCTCTTATAAGTAATAATCCTATTCTTTCTAATGCATATTATAATAATCATCAAATCTGATTGCAATATCGGTATGAAAGTATAATAAAATACCCAACTTATTTAATTAGCCTTTAAGAAAAGTCCCGGTCTCTCGCGAAATATTTAGATTCTGGCAGCAATTCACATTATTTCTTACTTATTGAATTTGACTTTTTCGGGCCAACCTGCTACACGGATCTTGTTTTTCCCACAAAAAATCCTTCCAAGCAGTTTGCTTGAAAGGTTTTGGGTAGATATTTCCTAAAGGACATGTTTTGCCGCTCGGAATCTTTTGGCTTGATTGTCTTTTCCGGTATATACTTTGTGTAAGCAATGGAATTGAAAGGAGACCCCAAATGACAGAAAACAGAGCAAAAATAAGACAAGTTGGCGACTCGAAAGTTCTCCCTATTCCGAAGAATATCGTAGCTGATGCTGAAGAGTACAGCGTCTACCAGGGAAGAGATGGAATAATCGTTTTTGTTCCAGAGAGTTTAAATCCATTCCGTGATCCAGATTGGGACAAAAAATACACTGAATGTAAGCAGGAAGAAGCGTTCAGAGGATTAACATAGACCGGAAGCATAGCACAAAGGCCAGGCACTTACCATAGCGCCTGGCCTTATTTTTCTACAAAAACAGCTCCATCTCGTTATTCTTTTTACTGAAGCCCTTCTTTTCGTATGCGCTCTCGCCGTCTTCACTGGCATTCAGCCAAAGGCGTTTGATTCCGGTTCTACGGGCATAGTCGATTATTTCATCGACAATTTGCTTGGCGTAGCCCTGCTTTCTGGACTTAGGTGAAGTGTAGATGTTCAAGATATAGCCTTCCTGTCCGGTTAGGTTCTCCGCGTAGGGAATCCGGCTAAAAAGGCAAAGCGAACCAGTTGCCGCCAGTTTTCCGTCTTCCAGCATCCCCCAGCTGATCAAGTCCCTGTCAATATGGGTCAGATAGTACTGCTTAGTTGCTTCTTCCAAGGCGGAAAGATCGCTGTCTGTTGTGACTTCACCTAGTTCCGTAAACAGCTCTTTTCTCAGCCGCCAAAAATCGTTTGCAAATGTTCCATCAAGTCGCAAAAGCTGCTGTTTCATAAACTGGCCTCCTGTTTGATTAGATTATACCAACCTGCCTTTAAAAAGCGTTATTCCCACAAAAAGTCCTGCAAGGCCTTGTCGACTTTGCTGTTTTCATGGAGGCGGCTGTGCTGGCCGCCCTTGCCAGTGATCTTCAATTCCTTGTAACTCTTGGCCTTGACTAAAAGGTACTTGAGCGACTTAGAGGAATTGTTGTAGACCCGGCCGTCTGACTTTTTACCAGTATCACCGTAAATGTTAAGGACGTCAATTCCCTTTGGATAGACCTGCCGGAGCCGCGTCAGTTCTTGATAGGTCGAATTCATCTTCTTCGGCTTGCCGGATGCATCCAGACTTGAGTTTGAATTTTTGTCAAAGCCAATTATCCCGTTGAAGTGGCCGGCGATGTCAACCTGCTTCTTGATCTTTGGGAAATTCTTCTTAGCAGAATAATCCATGATCATGTAGCTGATGGCCATGTTGCCCATGGAGTGGCCAACCAGGTTCATCTTGGAAAAGCCCAGCTTCTTCTGGGCCGTTTTGACTGCCTTGTAGGCATACCAGCCGTCCTTATGGTAGTCGGGATTTTGGTTGTCGGCAAAACCGACTAAAACGACTGGATTCTTGGGCTTCTTAGCGAACTTGCCCTTGATTTTGACTGACCCGTTTTCGTTGACCGTAGCTTCCAAAACTTCATTGGTCTTGCCCGCCTGTCTGGCCGCTTCAGCCATATGTTTTTCCGCGTTGATGCTGGATCCGTAGCCATGGAAGAAGAAGGTCACCGTTTCCTTTGCCTGAGCTTTCTTCTCCGTCTTAGTCAGCTGTCTTTGGCATGCCGTCAGCAAAAGCAAACCGGTCAGCATAAGCGGGATAATTTTTGCCAAATGCTTGCTTCTTGTCTTCATTCTTTTCATCTCTCCAATTTGTTTATTTGCCAATTTCTATTCTACCTGGATGTATTCTTTTGGCCAAACAGTAAGCATAAAAATGCCCTGCAAGCAGCAAAAACGTTGTCTGACATTGCAGGGCAGATTATATTCAAAAACTATTGCTACATCTTTCCGCCGTAGACTGGGAAGACGCCGCTGTCTCCGTAATCTTTGATCACTTTGACATTCTTCAAAGTCTCCATATCCTCGTCTGAGATCACAAAGTCCACATCCGCGTTGATCTTCATATGTTCAGGATTTGCTGTCTTTGGCAAAACGACCGTCCCCAGCTGGATGTCATAACGGATGCAGAGCTGAGGAACAGTTACCCCGTACTTCTTGGCCATTTCAACCAATTCTGGCTGTTTCATGATTTCGCCGTGACCCAACGGGGAATATGCTTCAACAACGATATCCTTCTTCTGGCAGTAATCGATCAAGTCAAGCGGGCTGTTTGACACGTGGCAAAGGATCTGGTTGACCATCGGCTTTACTTCTGCCCAGTCATAAATGTTGTCGATATCTTCTTTCAAGAAGTTGGAAACACCGATCGCCTTGACCTTCCCTGCCTTGTAGGCATCAGTCAGCGCCCGCCAGACTTCCCGGTTTTCCGCGAAATATCTGTTGTCTGACTGGTTGACTTCTTTCCATGGCTGCGGGCTGTGGATGATCATCAAGTCGATATAGTCCAGGCCCAGCTTTTCCAGGCTTTCATCAATTGAAGCCGCGGCTGATTCATAGGATTTGTTTTCCGCAGCAACCTTTGAGGTAACAAAAA
>NZ_JBJEES010000127.1:14868-24703 GCF_051873315.1 Lactobacillus sp. | reverse complement strand
ATGCTTTTGACGAGTTAATCAAGGAATTGGAAAAAAGAGATAAGAACGAGGTGACCACCATGACTGAAGTAATGCCACAATTTATCCAGGTCAAGCTTGACCGGGCCAAGAAGGAAACGACTGAGGAAGTAACTAAAGAAGTAACTAAAGAAACGACTGAGAAGGTGACGCAAGACTACTTGCGCAACATTCTGAACACCACCAACTTAACTCCGGATGGGGCCATGGATCTCCTGGGCATCCCTGCAGCAGACCGGCCTATGTACAAGAACCTGCTCAAGAAAAAGTAAGTAGCAAAAAGCGGACAAGTTCGGCTTGCCCCGCTGTGCTATAATGTAGGTATTAGGATTATGAACCAGGTTCATCGGGGATTTCCCCTAATTGCATATCTTATTATTGAGTTTGCAAAAAATGGTACCAGCTGATTACTTGTACCGAACCGGTTGGGGCGCTTAATAGGCGCTCTTTTTTATGCACTTTTTTGAACCAACTACTCGTTCTCTCTATGAGGAAGTCTCTTTCCCTTTACACGCGTGCTATAATGTAAAGTCTGAGTGTCTAAGTGGGAGCTTCGGCACTTAGCTGTTTAATCGTGTGTTTTTTGAGGAGGAAGAGATGAGGATATTTATGGCCGTATTATGGCCTATATTGCTGGTAGCATCTGCTACTATGGCAACGATTAGCTATCGTAAGAAAAAATCTGGCAAAGCTGATAAAGATTACTATTCAGTTAGAGGGTGGGGCAGCTTTGCCTTTATGTCTCTGCTGGGCGTTATGATGAGCTATCTGCCGTTAGGAATTTCAAGTATAGGCGGATGCCTCTTTATTGCCGCTTTTGTTCTGATGTATTTGGCCTATAGTAAAAAAGAACACAAGTTAAAGGTAAAAAAGGCTACCGCCTGGCTCTTGCTGGCCCTTTCTTTTGTGACTGTCGGTGTTGGCAGCGTAGCCGCGGAAGAATACAGTCCGCGGACCAAAGTCGTGGTTAAGTATACTGGCGCTAAGGAATACCAACAAGCAAAAGAAAAGAATGCAGCGCTGATTTCTGCCAAAAAGGCCGCCTTACTGGCCTACGCGCCTCTGGCTAAGAAGGTTAAGAAGCTGGAAGCTCAGGAAAAGGCAGAAAAAGAAGCAGCCGCAAAGGCTAAGCGGGAGCAGGAAAAGCAAGCAGCTGAAGCTAAAAAGGAGGCTGAAGCCGCCCGTAAAGCCGCGGAAAAGCAGGCTGCTGCCGCATCTAGTGCTAGTGATTCAAACACTGATGACCCAACTGATACTTCAAGTGACCAGCGCGGTGATATGAACACGGCTGATTCTCAGAAAATCGTTGGTAATGTCAATTCCAAAATTTATCATGTCCCTGGCCAGGCCAGCTACCGGATGAATTCGTCAAACGCTGTCTACTTTAACAGTGAAGAAGAAGCGCAGAGAGCAGGTTACCGGAGGGCTAAGAGATAATGAAAAAGAAAAGAATGATTTTTGCTGCTGGCGCGGTTGTTCTGCTTTTTGCCGTGACTTCTACCAAGCCGGTTGATTCACAGAATTATCCAAAAATTACCGTTAAGACCAAGCGGGTCAATAAGTATAAAGATAAGATCGAAGATTACAAGTCTGATAATCTTATTTTAGAAGCTGAGACTGATCGTATTAAAGGTGAGACAGAGGAAGCTAAGGAAAAGCTGGCCAAAAAGCCGGGCAGTAAGACCAGCCAAACTACGTCCACGAAAGAAACTGCTTCTGCTAAGCCGAAGCAAACTGACCTGGCATCCCTGACTTATAGCGGGCAACTGTCTACTGAAGTAAATAACAACCAACCTGACTTTAGTCAAAGTGATCTGTCAACCAGCCGCGGTGCCTGGCAGATCTACGGCAATCTGGACAGCTTGAACCGGGCTACTACGGCCAATGCAATGCTGAATCAGTCCTTGATGCCGACTGCTAAAAGAGAACCCTTGCACTGGGATCCAACTGGCTGGCACAATAAGCGTATTTCCAGCGGCTGGCTCTATAACCGGAGTCACTTGATCGGCTACCAGTTGACTGGGCAGAATAACAACCCGAAGAACCTAATCACTGGTACGGAAGAAATGAACGTATCGGGGATGCTGCCATACGAAAATGAAGTAGCTGACTATTTGAAGGAATCTTCAAATAACTATGTCCGCTACCGGGTTAAGCCAATCTTTAAAGGCGATGAGCTTCTGGCCCGTGGCGTTCAAATGGAGGCCAAGTCTGTTGGCAGCAACGCGGTTTCCTTTAACGTCTATGTCTTCAATGTCCAGCCCGGCGTTGTTTTGAACTACAGTGATGGTACCAGCCGGGTACAGAATTAAATAGCATTAAAAAGTTCTCTGCAACTGTTAGACTTCACTTCTAACGGAGCAGAGAACTTTTATCTTTTATGGACTTTAACCCATTACGTCAAGTGCAGTGTATTGAGCAGCACAATTCCCACGGTGAAAAATACAATGGAAACTATCGAAAGCGATATGCAAAATTTAAGATCAATTTGATATTCCCCATCGGCAAAAAGCTTCTTAATGCCGATAAACAGCATCAAAATTATCAAGTAGATGACGATTAGGTACACGCCACCAACTATGAAGGCATATCCCAGAGAAGCGCTAGACAGATTCTTTAAGTCGCTAAACAGATTTCCAAGAATCTCGACGGAGCCCATCATGGCGAAGGACATTGCTGTAAAGATTCCTAAGATCCCGACAAACTCTGAGTAGATGCTTTTTACTTTCTGTTGTGCCTTCTTGGAGTTCTTGACAGCCTTCTCAGCTGCATCGTTTGCGCTTTGGGCAGTACTGTTGATGTAGTCACGCTGGTAGCAGCTTAGCTTTATATGACGTTCAAGCCGTCTAAGATTGTCCGTCTTACTGATATCAACAAATTCTTTAATTCCTTGTGAAAGACTATCGAAATGGCTTTCATTGCTCTTGTTGCCAGTAGTAATTCCCATGAATTTTTCAAGATTGGTAAAGCTAGTTGGGGATAGAGCATATATTTTCTTGCTTATTTCAGGATATGCTCTAGCAAGGTTTTCCGTTTTGCAAAACGTAGTGAGGGCATTTATTACCTTGTCTTGGTTAGCTCTTTTGCTGCTTATATATTCTACAAAAGTGTCAATAGAGTGATTTATGATTTGCTGATCAGAGATTCGTGAAGCCATGGGCTTAAGCCTCGCAGTATTGTGAATCGAAGTTGTTGATATAGCAGCTTTCGATCTCCTGATTGGTATAGTCAGCAGCTGAATAGTTCTTTATTTCATCCTGATAGTTTGACCAACTAGAATCGTTATGAGTCAATTCCATCAGTCTCCAAGTCGGGATCTCAAGCAACTTCAGTAGTTCCGATTTAAGCTTAGGAAAAATATCGCGGCCAACGTCAGCTACAGAAATAGGAGGAATAGGTATAATCGTCAAAGTATCGAGTGAAAAGTCAAAGGCTTCATCATGAATCGGTGAAGACCCATTTGATTTAAAGCAGTCGTAAACCTCTCTTTCTATGGGGCCATACTGCCACTTGGCAAATTCTCCATTTATCAAGCGAGTTTTGTACTTGTGCAGGTAGAATCCCTGCAAGAAGAACAAAATCTTCTGAAGCTTTAAATTGGTTAATTCGATATTGTTTTCCTTAGCAGTATCGATTACAAAGTTTGAAACCCTAAAGACGTCAAATCCCTTGTCCATGTTAATCGCTCCTTTCTCTTGGTATACATTATGTTATTACCTTGGGTTCAAAAGAGCAAGGGAACGCATTCGGCCACTTAACACTATTCCGAAAGAGTAAACGATTTGCCTTACACTAAATAGAATCAGTAAGGCCCGCACCCAATCATGGATGCGGGCCTTCTTCATTTCAGCCACAATTCTTCGTATTCCCCGGCAATCGTGGGCCAGCTGTAGGCATGCGCGACCCGCCCCCGGGCCGCCTGGCCAAAGTCTTCAACCGCCTGCTGGCTGAAGCCTTCAACCTTCTCGATTAACCGCCGCAAACTTCCCGGCTCCTTATTCCAGTAAAGACCAGCTTTTCTGGCAACTTCCTGGTTGAAGGCAACGTCATAGAGCAGGTTTAGCTTGGTGCTGCTAAGGCTCTCCAGAAGCGACGGATTAGTCCCGCCGACTGAGTGCCCGTGCAGGTAGGCGTAGGCATTTTCCCGGATTTTTCTAAGCAAATCCTGGTCGTAAACCGTGCCCACGAACTTGATCCGCGGGTCTTGCTTGAAGTGCAATTTCTCTTCTAGTTTTGCCAAAAAACGCTCGTTAGCCGTGGTGATAATGGCCAAATCCTTCCGGCTCTTGCTCGCCATAAATTCCCTGATCATCGTCTCAAAATTATTCTCCGGCACAAACCGGCCCACGATCAAGTGGTACTGTCCTGTCCGTAATTTTTTCTCCTTCAGCCAATTGTTAAAAAGCTGGTCGCTATCGCTTAATGGACTGGCCGCCAGCTGGCTGCCATAAGCGATGAAGGCAGTCTCCGGCCGGTACTTGCCGTAGTTCTTTAAAATATAGCGCTCAATCGCAATCGAATCGCAGATCACCTGGTCGCAATTTTTGACCATCAATCTTTCTGACACTTGCCAGTATCTCCGGATCAGCCAGGGCCACTTGCCCCGCCGCCATTCATGCCCGTCCGGGTTGATGAAGACCTGTCCGCCTAAGCGGTGGATCTGCTTCACGTACTTCTTTATAAAAGGCCCGATCCGGCAGGCTAGGATGTAAAAAATCGGCCCCTCAATCTCATGCTGCTTGCAATAATCGATCCCATAGTCTAAGGCCGCCAGGTCATAATAGATCGCCTGCGCCGGACCCAGCTTTTCCGGTACCCGGATCTTATAGCAATTCGCGCCCCGGTACTTAAAGCGGATGCGGCTGCCTTCCATGGCGCCATCCCCGTTTTCCTTGCAGGCCACATGGTACTGGATCTTTTCATGATCCGCGTGCTGGTTGAGGAGCTGCTTGACGAAGGTCTCATAGCCGCCATAAGAGCCCAGGCCCTTAGAACCGATAATAAATACATGTCTCTCTTTCAGAAAAATCCCTCCTCACATCCCCGTTGGCTTAAAGAGCAGGCCAAGGGTTTTAAAAATCAACCGCAAATCCAGCCACAGGGACCGCTGGTTGATGTACTTGATATCTAATTGCACCATCTGGTCAAAATCACCCTCGTTCCGGCACTCCACCTGCCACAGGCCCGAGCATCCCGGCTTGACCAAGAGCCTTTGCCAGTCATATGCGCTGTACTGCCTGGCCTCTTCCGGCAGGGGCGGCCGGGGACCGATCAAGGCCATCTCGCCCTTAAGCACATTGACCAGCTGCGGCAGTTCATCCAAGCTATGCCGCCGCATCATCTTCCCGATTTTGGTCACTCTTGGGTCGTCTTTGATCTTAAACATGGCACCCGCAATCTCATTTTTCTCCAGTAAATCTTTTTTCAGTTGGTCCGCCCCCTCGATCATGGAGCGGAACTTCCAGATTTTAAAAGCCTGCCCGTCTTGACCCAGGCGGGTTTGCGAATATAAAACCGGCCCGCCGTCTTCTAATTTGATCTTTACCGCCAAATATAAAAGCAGGGGAGAGAAGAGGGCAAGGCCTAAGCTGCTCAAGCCCAAATCCAGCAAGCGGCTGGCCGTCCGGTAGACCAGCCGCCCCTTTACTTTCCGGTAGTCGATTTTTTCCATCAGTCATCACCTCGCTTAAACAATGCCCGCCAGTCCGCCGCCGTCAAGATGCTGCCGGCAAAGACCAGGCCGGCGAAAAAGATAATCTGCCAGTTGACCAAATCCCGGCCGCCCGCCAGAACCGTAAAGAGAAAGGCCCAGGCCGCGTAGGTCACGTTCAAAGCCATCGCCTTGCTTGGCCCAACTTGCTTAATAGCCCTGTAGTAACAGAAGTAAGAGGCCGTAGCCATAGCGCTGGCGCCTAAGAGCAGCAGGCCCAGCTTCCCCGGCCCCTTGGCCATTAGCTCGCCCACAAAGTCTCCTGCCTGTAAGGCCGTAAGCAACAGCATCCCCGAAATTACGGCTGCCGTAGTCTGCCTAATCTGCAAGGCCTGCCCGGTCTTGATCCCGCCCTTAAAGCACTTGGCCAAAATCACTGCCTCCAAGCCCCAGCCGCCGGCGCACATAATAGCGCTGGCCAGGCCCAAGACTATATTGTCTTCAGTCACTTGCCCGCTAGTAGTCAAGCCATATACTCCGGCTAAACTCGCCAAAAGGCAGACCCAGCGGGAGAGGGGGAGCCTTTCTCCCAATAGCAGCTGGGCCAGGAGGGCTCCAACCGCTGGAAAAAGGGCGCAGGCTACGGCCCCTAAAGCTGGCCCCATGAATTTGACCGCTAAAACATAGCCCGTCATCCCGACCGGGCCGCCAACCGCCGCGGCTAACACAATCCAGCCGGCTCCTTTCTGCCAATTCTTCCAGGCAGACCTTTCCCCGGACGCTAATCTCTGCCCCCACAGCCAGAAGCAAGAGAGGCTGTCATGGAAAAAGGCGCAGACGAAAGGGGCTAAAAAGGCGGCCTCTAAATCCCGGCTGAAAACCGGCAGAGCCACCGCCCCGCCTAAGAGCAGGGTTTCGATGGCCCAAGTAATACCAGCTAAAATTCCCGCTAACATGATCGCCTTCCTTCCTATTTAATAGGGATGCCCCAGCCGCTGGCAGCGGATGACCCGGCCCAGCTGGTAGAGGTAGCAATACAGGCGCCCGTCATGGCGGAAGTGAAAGCCAATCGCCTCGTTGCCCCGGCCCTTGATGGGCTTGATCCGGTCTAATTCGCTTTCTTTGGTAGCTAGAATTTTGGCGCATTTTTTCAAGATATAGGACCGGGAATCCTCTTGGTAGGACTTGTCGAACTGGCGCAAGTCTTCCAGGCTGTCGAATTCCTGGATATTGCCGGCCGGGAACCTGGCCAGCCGCATCTTGAGCAGGTCTAAGTTCTCGGCAAAAATCTCCTCCCAATACTTGCCGCTGGCCGCGTCCACCTTTTTCTCCATGATTTGAAAAAAGCACCGGGAAAAGTCTTCCCGCCAAAAGGCATGGCCCAGCATGTACCAGGAATTTTTCGCTGACTTGGTCACGCGGTCAATATAGCCCTCCCGGTCAGTCGCGATGCCCCATTCATCAGTTTCTCCTTGGCTGTACTGACCGGCATAGTAGCTGCCGGCCTTTTCCAGGCCCAGGCGGAAGGGGTTGGACAAAAAGTAGTTGTCTGCTGAGCAGATGAAGCTGTTTCTGATCACGCCCCGGGCCAGCCAGAGACTGGCCGCGCTGTTTTGCCGGGCATAGGCAGGATTGTCGATTAATTTCACTCCGTACTTGCCCTTTAAGTAAAAAAGCTGCTCCTTCTTGTAGCCGGTAACGATGTAGATGTCGTTAACTCCGGCCGCTTGTAGCTGGCGGATTTGCCGCTCAAGCAGGACTTCCCCTTTGACCTCGATCAGCCCCTTGGGCTTTTCATAAGACAGGGGAGCAAAACGGGCCCCGGTCCCGCCGGCCAAGATTACCGCGTTGTCGGCGCGCGTCATCAGGCCACCCCCGTTCTTTTCAAGGCTATTGCCGCATACTCCTTGGCATAGCGGTACTGCCGCCGGCCGTAAGGCCCCAGGGCCTGCTTAGGCTGGAAGGCCTCGCACCAGTTGGACCAGAGCAGGCCGCAGATGGCCATATAGCAGTAGATCTTGCTCTTGATGCCTTCCGGGCACTTTTGGTCAAAATACAAATCTAGCAAATGGTCAAGTTCCGCTTTTTCATAGCCGGCGTAGATGGCAAACATGGCCAGGTCCACGTGCGGGTCCTGCATCCCCGCGTACTCCCAGTCGGTTAATTGCAGTTTGCTTTGTCCGCCTTCTTGGTAAAAAAGGCAGTTATCGGCCACCGGATCCAGGTGGGTCAGGCAACTTTCCTTTGGCACTGTGTCTAAGTAGGGCTTTAAGCTAAAAATCTGCTTCTTAATTTCCTGGTAGTCGGGAAAAAGGGAGGGCCGGGATCCCCGGATTTGCTCGTATTGCTTGATCTGGGCAAAGAGGTCGAAGCTATGCGGGACTTCGATCTTGGCCTGGTGCAGGCACTTGGCTTTTTGCACCCAGCGGACTAGGTCACCTTCTTTTTTCGGGTTACAAGAGCGGGCCTGGGGCAAAAAGGGGCTGAGCTTAAAGCCCGTTTCCGGGTCCAGGTACAGGGGGGAGTCGCAGAAATTGTAGGGGGCGATGGCCTGGTAGACCGCGGCTTCCTGCTTTCGGTCGATAATTTGCCGGCCCCGCCTGGGCTGGCGGAAGTGGTAGCTTTTTCCGCCATAATCCAGGCGGAAGGAGTGGTTGGTCATGCCCTTGTGTAAAGGCACGAAATTCAGTTCATCAGGGTCAGCTTGGAAAAAGACGGCAATCGCCGTGACTGCCCGCTGACTTAAGTAGGACATGTGGTCACCTTCTTTTTCTAAAAAACTCGTGATATATCTTGTCCTAACAGCTTAGCATGGCTGATGGATAAGATAAAATGACATCTTTTAATCGCACTAAAAATTCTGCTTATGGTTAAAAGACTATTTGGGATAGATCTTGTAGTCGTGGTGGGGATAGCGGTCCTTAGCCGGGGGCAATTTTTCATAGTCCCCGTAGTATTCCCGCAAGATGGGAGCAGGATCAGCCGGAACGCGGAAGCTGGACCCGGCAAAAGGGGCGTACTTGCCCTCCCCGAAGTGTTTTTTCTCCAGCATGTGGACCCCGCCATCCGGCCAGGCCGGGACGCCGACCTTCTGCCGGCCCTCTTTCGTTTTGGTAAAAATGATCCGCTGGATTTTTTCATCAACGGCCTGGGCAAAGCCCTCGCCCCAGATCCGGTCAACCGCCTTTTTGTAAATTTGGTGGGCACTTTTGGTCAAAAAGTTCTGGGGCCAGGTCGCCGCGTAGGCGTAGTAGGCCATGTTGACCAGCTTGCAGCGGCGGTAGAGCTGGCGGGCCACCGGGTAGGAAGAGCCGTTTTCGTCCAAGGGGTAGATGTCGGTGAAGATGCCGGCAGAAAACTGCTCGGCGGGCTTGGTGGAAACGAACTCGTAGTCCTGGTTGCTAAAGCGGGCCAGGCCATAGGGATAGCCCGGGCTGTTTTCCCGGGTCGCGATCCGGTAGGGAGCAGGAAGGTCTTTTTCGCAGTAAGCGATGAAGGCCTCGTAATCCCGCCGGGGCATCCAGATGTCGGTGTCATCGTCCCAGGGGATAAAGTCCTGGTTGCGGACGGCGCCTAAGAGGGTCCCGTAGGCCAGGTAGTAGGTCAGGTCCTGCTCTTGGCAAATCCGGTCAATTATCTGGAGATTGTCCAGTTCGACCGCTTGTATCTCGCTAATTGTGAGTTTTCGCATGTCTGCCTCCTTCAAAATTCGTTTTTTGCTTTGTAGTCAAATAATTTAGCAGGCCAAAATATGGCCCGTCAAGTCTGGAAAACTTAAGAAATTCTTTCCTCCTCGTGCAAAAAGTTGCTGGAAATTTCTGAAAAGAAGATTTTTTCCTATTAGGCGACAGCCGCAAAAAGGCGGGGGATTTTTTCACAAAGTCAGTAAAAAATAAGCACGGAATCCGGAAGAACGGGAAATGGTCTTGTACAATCCTGCACTTGTGTGCTAATTTATTGCTTACAAAATTTCACGCGAAGGAGATGACCAATGAAAACACGCGACCTGCGCAAGCTCATTAAACAGCAAGGAGGCTGGGACCTGGTCCGCCAGTACGCCGCGGCCGGCAACCTGCCCCTGGCGGCAGGGCAGCTGCTTCTGCTTGGAACGAAAGAAAAGGCCCTGGAGATCCTCCGCCTCAGCGCCCAGTACCGGGTCAAGGAGAA
>NZ_JBJEES010000127.1:8424-14768 GCF_051873315.1 Lactobacillus sp. | reverse complement strand
TGGCGCGCATTTGGCCGACTTGATCCGGCTGGAGCTCTTGATCAATTACGGAGGCATCTGGACCGACGCGACCGTTTTTTACAGCGGGGACTTGCCGGATTTTCTGTTTAAAAACCGCCTCTTTGCCTACCAGATCGTCAAGCCGGGCAGGGACGGGCAAGCCATTCCCATGTCCAACTGGCTCTTGGTTGCCCCGAAAAGAAACAGGCTGCTTTTGATCACCCGGGACCTGCTCTATGCTTACTGGAGAAGGCATGACAAGTTGCTTGACTACTATATTTTCCACATCTTTTTCCAGCTGGCGGCTGAGGCCTGTCCAAAAGACTTCGCGAAGGTAATCCCTGTGGACAGCGGGGCCCCGCATTTGTTAGGCCTGCGCTTGTTTGACCAGTATGAACCGGATTTTTGGCAGGCGATTAAAGACCAAACTAGCATCCATAAGCTGTCTTACAAGTTTCCGCCGGGGATGTTTTTGCAAAAAGGGACCTATTATGCCCAAGTCGTGAAAGGAGGCAAAAATGGCTAAAAAGAAGAAACTGGCCTTAGTGATTTGTTACTTTGGGCCTTTGCCGGCCTACGCGGATTTGTTCTTCAGATCGGTTAAGGAAAATCCGGCAACTGACTTTATTCTGGCCACCGACCAGCTGGTCAAAAATCCCCCGGCCAATCTCCAGGTCAAGTACCTGACTTTGGCGGACTTGCGGGAAAAGTTCCAAAAGAAGCTGGGCTTTCAGATCCGGCTGCACTCGCCCTACAAAATCTGCGACTACCGGCCGGCCTTTGGCTGGCTTCTGTCCGACTGGCTCAAGGACTACCGCTATTGGGGCCACTGCGATTTGGACCAGGTTATGGGGGACTTGGAGAAATTTTTGCCGGAGAAATTGCTGGAAAAATACGACAAGGTCTACCAACATGGCCATCTGACGGTCTTCCGCAATACTTTGGCCAACAACCTCCGCTTCGTGGCCAAGGGCGGGCTGAATTACCGGGAAGTTTTCCAGACAGACCTGCCCTGCGTTTTTGACGAGGTGGAAGGGATTCAGAAAAAGTTTACAAAACTCGGCGCCAAGTGCTGTTTAAAGCGGGACTTCGCCGACATCTACTCTTGGCGCGAGCAGATGCGGCGGACCAAGTCGTACTTGCAGGGGCGGGAGAAGAAAAAGCTGAACAGCGCCCGCCAGGTCTTCTTTTATGAAAAAGGCCGGGTTTACCGAGCCTACTTTGCCGGCGGGAAAATGAACTATGAGGAGCTGGCCTACCTGCATTTTCCGAAAAGGCGGATGCGGCAGAATTTTTACCAGAGCGATTCTTACTTTATTGGTAAGGACGGATTCTATGCTAAAGAGCCGGGCTTTAATGTGACCATGGGGGAGATCAAGCGCTATAACGGCTTCAGCCTAAAGGGCGAAGCCCGGGTGAAGCTGGCTTATTGGACCTTCATTTGGAGCCGGCGGTATCGTAAGTACGTCCTTAAGCGCTAGTATGGTAGTCCGCTTGCGCCGGCAGAACCTGGTCACCCTCTACTTAAGCGGGCAGATGCTGTGTTTTGCCTGCTTGAATCAACTTTTTCCCATCCCTTTGGTCGACAGCCAGGATGAAATTTTGGCCGTTTTTTGCCTGATCGGGATCGTTTGTGCGCTAATGACCAAAAGTCTGAGCAAGGGAAAAGCGGGGCTTTTGTTAAAAGCCGGCTTTGCCCTGGCCCTTGTGGAAAGCCTGGGGATAATCTCGAACGGGATGTCGGGGCTAATCAGCGGGATGCCGGTTTTAACCGACGCCTTTAAACTGGTCAAGCTGCCCTCGGTCCTCTTTTATGTCAGCTGCGTCCTCCGGCCTTGGGAAAAAAGGACGATTGTGAGCAACCTGCTTTTTTCCAGCAAATGCTTTATTTTAATTGCTTTCCTAGGAGGTATTGTCAATCTGGCGGTTGACCTGGGCTTTAGCTACGACCTTCGCTATGGGATCCGGTCTTATAAGTTTATCTATGAGAACCCGGCGGCCTTAAACGAGGTCCTGCTAGTCTCTTTAGTGCTGATCATGCTGGGTGAAAAAAGCGGAAAAAAGGGCAGGGAAAATAAGTGCGGACTTAGCTGTGGCAAGGTCTGGCTCCTTTTGTACCTGGCAACTGTGGCCATGACCTTGCGGGCTGGGGGAATCGGGGCCAGCGGGATCTTGCTTTTATGCCTGCACTTTGAGAAAAAGGGAATCCAGCTGACCTGGAGAAAAGGCGTCAGTGCGGCCTTCATGGCTTTTTGCCTGGGCTATCCCCAGGTCAAGGAGTACTTTTTCAGCGAGACGGTCAGGTCGAAATTGCTCCGGCATTCCTTGATTGTTTTGCGGGACTGCTTTCCTTTAGGCAGCGGTTTGGCGACTTACGGGTCAGACCAGGCCTTTAAGCACTACTCCCCCCTTTACGTCCGCTTTGGTTTTCACCATGACTATGCTTTGGCCCCGGAGACGGGCTTTGCCATGAACGACAACTTCTGGCCCATGCTCTTAGCCCAGTTTGGCCTCTTTGGTGCTTGCCTGTATGTGTACTGGCTAGTTGCCCAGTTTGCCTACTGCTTGAAAAAGGTGCCGCCAGGGCAAGCGCGGGCAGGAGCCTTGGGGATTATTGCCTTTTTCCTGATTAGTTCTTTGGGCAACCCGATTTTTACCAGCGCCTCGGGAGTCTTTCTGGCGGTGGCTTTGGGCTTGACCAGTGATTTTTTGCAAAAGTAACAAGGAAAGCTAAAGAAAACAAGAGAAATAGAGAGAGGTGACAGATGGAAAAAGCTAAGAAATCGCTGTCCCGCAACGCCTTGGCCAGCGGCCTGCAGACGGGGACCCGCTTAGTCTGTGCCCTGGTGACCTACCCTTATTTGGCCAGGATCTTGCGGGTTGACCAACTGGGTCAGTACGACTTCGCGGCCACGATTGTCAGCTGGGCGGCGCTAGTGGCGGGCCTGGGCATCTACGCCTATGGGGTTAGGGAAGGGGCAAAAAAGCGGGATGACCCGGAAGAGCTGTCCCGTTTTGCTTCGGAAGTCCTGGTCATCAACCTGGCCTCGACCTTGCTGGCTTACTTGGGTCTGGCGGCCTGTCTGCTTTTTTCCAGTAAGCTAAGAGAATATGGACCGCTGATTTGGACACTAAGTTCCAACATTATTTTTACGACCTTGGGCTGCGAGTGGCTCTACGCGATTCATGAGGAATACGGCTACCTGGCTCTGCGTAACATTTGCTTTCAAGTTTTGTCTCTGATTCTGCTCTTGACATATGTCAAGGATGAAAGCGATCTATTGTTATATGCTTGGACTACGGTGGCGGGCAGTGCGGGGGCCAACTTGATCAACTTTATGCGGCTGGGCAAGTACTGCACCTGGTCTTTGACCTGGCATTTTTCTTGGCAAAAGCACCTCCTGCCTATCCTCGTCTTATTCGCCAACGCTCTGGTCAACCTGCTTTATGTAAGCGCGGATGTAGCCCAGATGGGTGTGATGACCAGCGACTATTATGTGGGCCTTTACTCAGTGGCCAGCAAGGTCACGGCCCTGCTTAAGCAATTGTTAGGTGCTGTCATCATTGTTACCGTGCCGCGTCTGGCTTGCTTATATGGGCAAAAGGGCGGAGTGCTTTTTCAAAAATTGGCCCGGCAGATTGCGGATTTGTTAGTGACGCTGGCCTTGCCGGCTGCCTGCGCCTTGTTTGCCTTAGGCGAGGAGGTTGTCATTTTAACCGCGGACTTAGATTTCGCGCCAGCCGCGGGGGCCATGAAGCTTCTGGGATTGGCCTTGGTCTTCTCACTTTTGGCTTGGTTTTACATGGCGGCGGTTTTAGTTCCGGCTAGGCAGGAGAAGGCGGCTTTGCTGGCAATCAGCATCGCTTCTGTAGTCAATATTTGCTTGAACTTCCTGCTGATCCCGGCCTTTAAGGAGGCGGGGGCGGCGCTAGCAACCTTACTTGCCGACCTGGTGACTTGTCTGGCTTGTTACTTTTTGGCGAAAAAGTCAGCCCGCCTCTTGCCCAGCGGGAAAAAGCTGGCCAGCAGCCTGCTCGGCTGCCTCTATGTTTACTTGGTTTGCCAAGCTGCTTTAGCTAAGGGACTAGGGCCAGGAGCGACGGTCTTTTGGTCAGCCCTCTGGGCCATCCCCGGTTACTTTGTGATTTTATATCTGCTTGGCAACCGGGTCTTGCTGGAATTTAAGCACGGAAGTAGACGGGAGTAGTGATTAAGCCGCTTGACCGGACAAGTTCTGAAAATTGTCCGTTGAAAAGATAACGCTTACAATATATGATGTGATTAAACAAGTTGGAAGAAGTAAGGAGGTTTTTCCGATGAAAAAGATCATTAATGACCCAAGCAATGTTGTTGAAGAAATGGTAACTGGCTTAGCCGGAATGTACCCGCAATACGTTGAACGGATTCCTGGCACAACTGCCTTAGTCCGCAGCGACAAGGACTCAATGACCGGCAAGGTTGGTCTGGTCAGCGGCGGTGGCAGCGGCCATGAACCAGCTCACGCTGGTTATGTTGGCAAAGGGATGCTGACTGCGGCTGTTTGCGGGCAAGTCTTTACTTCCCCGACTCCAGACCAGATCTACGAAGCCATTAAGGCAGCTGACCAAGGCAAGGGCGTCTTCTTGATCGTCAAGAACTATTCTGGTGACGTGATGAACTTTGACATGGCCAAGGATTTGGCCGCTATGGACGACATCGAAGTCCGCTCTATCGTGGTTGACGACGACATCGCCGTGGAAAACAGCCTTTACACTCAAGGCCGGCGCGGGGTGGCCGGGACCGTCTTTATGCACAAGATCTTAGGTGCGGCTGCTGATCAAGGTGCCAGCCTGGATGAGATTGAAGAATTAGCCAAGGCAGTATTGCCACACATCAACACGATTGGTGTTGCCTTGTCAGCAGCTACGGTTCCAGAAGTTGGCAAGCCAGGCTTCGTTTTAGCTGACGACGAGATTGAATACGGGGTCGGGATTCACAGCGAACCAGGCTACCGCAGAGAAAAGATCAAGCCATCCAAAGACCTGGCCCAAGAACTGCTCAGCAAGATCGATGAAAGCTTGAAATTGTCTGCTGACAAGAAGTACGCCGTTTTGGTTAACGGGATGGGGGCAACTCCACTCATGGAACAATACATTTTCAGCAAGGATGTCTTGGACTGGCTGGACACTAAGGGCATTAAACCTGTCTTCACCAAGGCTGGCAACTACATGACCTCTATCGATATGGCCGGGATTTCCTTGACGGTGATGGAAATCGCCGATGACAAGTGGCTGGACTACTTGAACTACCCAGTTGAGACGATCGCTTGGTAAGGGGGAGCAAAAAATGGAACTGACGACAGAACTTTTAGACAAGTGGATGGCAATTTTTGCGGAAAAAATCGAAGCCAACAAGGCTTACTTAAGTGACCTGGACACTCCGATTGGCGACGGGGACCACGGCAATAACATGGCCAGAGGGATGGCCGCGGTTGAAGAAGCCTTGCAGACTAAAAAGCCGGCTGATTTGACCTCTGCCTTAAAGCTGGTAGCGATGTCTCTTATCAGCAAGGTCGGCGGGGCTTCAGGCCCCCTCTACGGGACTGCCTTCTTGGAAATGGCCAAGCTGAGCGCCAGTGAAACTGACCTGGCGAAATTGACAGAAGCAGCCCTTTTGGGAATCAAGAAGCGGGGCGGTGCTGAACCTGGCGATAAGACCATGGTCGATGTTTGGTCAGCGGTCGTACCGGCTTTAGCCAAGGGCAACTTAACTGACGACCTCATTCAAGAGGCAGTTGAAAGCACTAAGCCGATGCAAGCCAAAAAGGGGCGGGCATCTTACTTAGGTGAGCGGTCAATTGGCCACTTGGACCCAGGTTCAGTGTCTAGCGGCTACCTCTTTACGGCCTTGCTGGAAGCGGAGGCTTAAGATGACTTATGGTATTTTGATCGTGTCCCATGTGCCAGAAATCGCGGCTGGTTTGCCAAAACTGCTCAAGCAGGTAGCGGCTGACGTGCCGATCACCTTTGCTGGTGGTACTGATGACGGCGATATTGGGACAAGTATGGAAAAAATTGGGCAGGCAATTGAAGAAAATGCTGCTGATGAGCTGCTGGCTTTTTACGACCTGGGCAGTGCTAGAATGAATCTGGACATGGCTGGGGAGTTTGCCGAGAAAAAGGTCCGCGTTTATGACGTGGCCTTGATCGAAGGCTCTTATGTGGCGGCTTCGCTCTTGCAGGCCGGCGTTGGCTTGGCTGAACTTGAAAGCCAGCTGGCGCCTTTGAAGATTAAAGGAGATGACTAAAATGAGCGGCTTTTTAGGAGAGTTCTTAGGAACGATGATTTTGATCGTGCTGGGTGT
>NZ_JBJEES010000127.1:0-8324 GCF_051873315.1 Lactobacillus sp. | reverse complement strand
TTTACCCTGCTCAACCTGGGCAACTTCACCCAAGGCTTGAAGCCGTTGATCGTCGGTTTCTTGATCATGGTAGTTGGTCAGGCTTTGGGTTCAACGACTGGCTTTGCCTTGAACCCGGCCCGTGACTTCTCACCTCGTCTGGCTTACGCAATTTTGCCAGTGCCAAACAAGGGCGGGGCCAACTGGGCTTATGCCTGGGTTCCTGTTTTGGGGCCAATCGCCGGCGGTCTTTTGGCCAGCGGCCTGCAGGCATTGTTAAAATAAAGAGTACGTTATGTCAGAAAGTTTAAAGCTGCACATCTCGCAAGTTTTTAAAGATGAGGTGGCCAAAAACGGCTTTAACCATGTCAGTGTTGCCAAGGTCATGAAGAAGAGCGGGATTAGGCGGCAGACTTTTTACGAGAACTTCAAGGACAAGTTCGACCTCTTGGACTATACGATCAAGTCGATGATGGAAAACGATATCGAGAGCAATATCGGCTACCTGGACTGGGAAGGAATCATCTTTTTAGTCTTTTACGGGATCGAATTGAACAAGGATTTCTACAAGAGCGTATATGCAAGCCAGACAGAGGTTGATGTGGTTGGAGAAATTTCCAGCCACATTGCCGTCTTGCTCAAGCAGATCATTGAAGAAGAAGGAGCAGATTATAACCAGCAGGCCAAGGATTTCGTGGAAACCTTCTGCCTAGGCTTGACCTATACGATGATTGACAATCTTTTCCGGCCGCATCCCCTGGAATACGACGTTATCGCCAGCAAGGTCGACAACGCCCTCCACTTCACCATGAACTAGCCAAAACTTTACCCTTGAACTCCAGCTTGAGCTCAAGGGTATTTTTGTCTGGAAAAAATCGGTTATAATCAAAGGCAGAAAGGAGCCGCCATGACCGACTACTACACATCCGGCGAATTCGCCAAGCGGGCCCATGTGTCCGTTAGAACGATCCGCTACTATGACCAGCAGAACCTCCTCAAGCCTTCAGCCAGAAGCAAGGGCGGGGCCAGACGTTACAGCGACGCTGACTTCGCCAAGCTCCAGCAGATCCTGCTGTTAAAATACCTGGGCTTTTCCTTAGGGGAAATCCGCGGCCTGACTTTGGGGACCAGCGACAGGCGCCGCCTCCTGGATTCCCTGCAGATCCAGCGGCGCCTGGTGGAAGAGCGGATTGAAGAAATGACTGCCGTTGAAGCCGCCATCGACTCAACCACCCAAACCCTGGAGGCCGGCAAGCCGGTTGATTGGAGCCGGATGCTGGAACTGCTCCACCGGTCAACCATGACCCAGAGCCTCAAGACCCAGTACCAGAACGCCACCAACATCTCTGCCCGGATCCGCCTGCACCGGGACTACTCCATGAACAAGGAGGGTTGGTTCCCCTGGCTTTTCCGCCAGCTGGACTTGGTCCCTGGTTTAAAAATCTTAGAGATCGGCTGCGGCAATGGCGAACTCTGGGCCACTAGCCACGACCGCCTGCCGGAGGACTGCCAGGTCATCTTGACCGACATTTCAGAAGGGATGCTGGCCGATGCCAAAAAAGAAATCGGGGAAGACAGCCGCTTTTCCTATGACCGTTGCGACGCGGCTCACTTGCCTTTTGCCGATGAAGAGTTTGACCTGGTCGTCGCCAACCACATGCTTTTTTACTGCGATGACATCCCCCAGGTCCTTAAAGAAGTCCGCCGAGTTTTGAAAAAAGGTGGCCGCTTCTGCGCGTCAACTTACAGCAAGCGCCACATGCACGAAATCACTGACCTGGTCCAGGAGTTCAACTCCCAAATCGTCCTCTCTTCCGTCAACCTCTACGACCGCTTCGGCTTAGACAACGGGGAAGAGATCCTGGCTCCATTTTTTGCCCAAGTAACCTGCCGGCGCTACGCTGACGCCATCGACTTAGACGAAGCAGAACCAGTTATTTCTTATATCTTGTCCTGCCACGGCAACCAGAACGCGCTTCTGCTCGACCGCTACCAGGAGTTTAAGCAATTCGTTGAAGATGAAGTCGCCGGGGGCTTCCACATTACTAAAGACGCCGGGACCTTTATCTGCCGCAAATAACTGCCATTTTTAAAAAACGGCAGTTATTTTATTTTGCCTATTGAAGCTTACGTAACGTCATGTTTTATACTTTGAGTCAGTCAAGAGAAAAAATTGCTTAGTTTGAACTCGGAGGTTCATTACATGAAAATTATCGTTACCGGTGGTGCCGGCTTTATCGGCTCCAACTTTGTCTTCTACATGATGAAGAAGCACCCAGACTATAAGATCATCTGCCTGGACAAGCTGACTTACGCGGGCAACCTGTCAACCTTGAAAGATGTCATGGACAAGCCAAACTTCCGCTTCGTCAAGCTGGACATCTGCGACCGCGAAGGCGTCTACAAGCTTTTTGAAGAAGAACACCCGGACGTTGTTGTCAACTTCGCTGCTGAAAGCCACGTTGACCGGTCAATCGAAAACCCGGAAATCTTCCTGCAAACCAACATCATCGGTACCTCAGTTTTGATGGACGCCTGCCGCAAGTACGGCATCAAGCGTTACCACCAAGTATCAACTGACGAAGTTTACGGCGACTTGCCGCTGGACCGGCCAGACCTCTTCTTCCACGAAGACACGCCGCTGCACACTTCCAGCCCATACTCATCATCAAAGGCCAGCGCTGACCTTTTGGTCGGGGCTTACGGCAGAACTTACGGCCTGCCTGTAACTATTTCCCGTTGCTCAAACAACTACGGCCCTTACCAATTCCCGGAAAAGCTGATCCCATTGATGATCCAAAGAGCCTTGGACGACAAGCCTTTGCCAGTTTACGGTGAAGGCCAAAACGTCCGCGACTGGCTCTACGTTGAAGACCACTGCAAGGCCATCGACTTGATCTTGGAAAAGGGCACGGTTGGCGAAGTCTACAACATCGGCGGCCACAACGAAATGCACAACATCGACATTGTCAAGCTGATCTGCGACTACCTGGGCAAGCCTTACTCCTTGATCGAACACGTTACTGACCGCAAGGGCCACGACCAACGCTACGCGATCGACCCAACCAAGATCCACGAAGAACTTGGCTGGCTGCCGGAAACCATGTTCAAGGACGGTATCAAGAAGACCATCCAATGGTACCTGGACAACAAGGAATGGTGGGAAAACATCATCTCCGGTGACTACCAGAACTACTACCAGGAAATGTACGGCAAGAAGCAGGTTTTAGACGAAAAGTAAGAGGCAAGGAAGAAAAATGAAGGGAATTATCTTAGCAGGTGGTTCAGGCACTCGTCTGTATCCATTAACCCTGGTCACCAGTAAGCAGCTTTTGCCTGTTTACGACAAGCCAATGATCTACTACCCGTTGTCAACCTTGATGCTGGCCGGGATCAAGGACATCTTGGTCATTTCCACGCCAGCTGACACGCCGCGCTTTAAGGAACTTTTGGGCGACGGGTCACAATTCGGCATCAAGCTCTCTTACAAGGTTCAGCCAAGTCCAGACGGCCTTGCTCAAGCCTTTACCTTGGGCGAGGACTTCATTAACGGCGAACCTTGCGCCATGGTCTTGGGTGACAACATCTTCTACGGCAACGGCTTTACTGACATGCTGGAAAACGCCGCAAAAGACGCGCAAAACGGCCGGGCAACGGTTTTTGGCTACTACGTCAACGATCCGGAACGCTTTGGCGTTGTCGAATTCGACAAGGACGGTCACGCTATCTCCATCGAAGAAAAGCCGGCTCAGCCAAAGAGCAATTACGCCGTAACTGGTTTGTACTTCTACCCGGCTGGCGTGAGCGAAAGAGCTGCCCAGGTTAAGCCAAGTGCCCGCGGGGAAGTGGAAATCACTTCTTTGAACGAGATGTACTTAAACGACGGCATCCTGGACGTCCAGCTTTTGGGCCGGGGCTATGCTTGGCTGGACACCGGGACGATGAAGAGCCTGGTAGACGCTTCAAACTTCGTTAAGATGGTGGAAGAACGGACTGGGGTAAGCATCTCCGCTCCTGAAGAAATTGCCTACGTGCACGGCTGGATCGACGAAGACAAGTTGATGGAAGCAGCCAAGCACTATGGCAAGAGCCCTTACGGCCAGCACCTCAAGGCGGTGGCTGAAGGCAAGCTGAAGTATTAGTTTTTTAGAAAGAAGAATCAGAAAAATGGGTCAAATCAAAGTTGAAAAGAATGTCGGCGGTATTGAAGGTCTGGCAGTTATCACGCCAGCAGTTCACGGGGACGACCGTGGCTACTTCATGGAAACCTACAACGAAAACGACATGAAGGAAGCTGGTTTTGACATCAACTTCGTCCAAGACAACCAATCAAGTTCAACCAAGGGCGTTTTGCGGGGCCTGCACTTCCAAAAGCACTTCCCGCAATGTAAGCTGGTCCGGGCCGTTCGCGGGGACGTCTTCGACGTTGCCGTTGACCTGAGAAGCGACTCCAAGACCTACGGCAAGTGGTACGGGGTTGAACTGACCGCTGAAAACAAGAAGCAATTCTTGATTCCAGAAGGTTTTGCCCACGGCTTCCTGGTTTTGAGCGATGTAGCTGAATTCTGCTACAAGGTTAACGACTTCTGGCACCCAAACGATGAAGGCGGCATGGCTTGGAACGACCCTGAAATCGGGATTGAATGGCCACAAGTTGTTGGCGAATACCCAGGCTCAGCTGACGCCAGCGGCTACGCTTTGGAAGACGGCACTAAGCTGACTTTGTCCGACAAGGACCAAAAGTGGCAAGGGCTTAAGGACACTTTCAAGTTTTAATTGGGAGGAAAAAGCATGAAGGTTTTCGTAACTGGCGTCAACGGTCAACTGGGCCACGACGTGATGAACGAATTGGCTAAGCGCGGCTACGAAGGCGTAGGCAGCGACTTGGTTCCAGAATACAGCGGGATCGCTGACGGCTCAGCTGTTACTACTGCACCTTACGTTTCCCTGGACATTACTGATGCAGAAGGCGTAAAGAAGGCCATCAAGGAAGTAAATCCGGACGTGATCGTTCACTGCGCTGCCTGGACTGCGGTTGATCTGGCTGAAGATGACGACAAGGTTGAAGCTGTCCGCAAGGTTAACACTGAAGGTACCCAAAACATCGCCAACGTAGCCAAGGAATTAGACGTGCCAATGGTTTACATCTCCACTGACTACGTTTTCGATGGCCAGGGCACTACGCCATGGGACCCGGATTTCAAGGGCTACAAGCCAATGAACGTTTACGGGGAAACCAAGCTGGGCGGGGAACTTGCCGTATCTGAAACTTTGGACAAGTACTTCATTGTCCGCATCGCCTGGGTCTTCGGCTTGAACGGGAAGAACTTCATCAAGACCATGCTTAATGTGGGTAAGACTCATGATGAAGTCAAGGTGGTCAGCGACCAAATCGGTACGCCAACTTACACTTTGGACTTGGCCCGTCTTTTGGTCGACATGATCGAAACCGACAAGTATGGCTACTACCACGCAACCAACGCGGAATTGCCGGAAACTGCCAGCGGCTATGATGAAAACGGCACCAAGACCGGTTATATCAGCTGGTACGATTTCACCAAGGAAATCTACCGCCAGGCTGGCTACAAGACCAAGGTAACCCCGGTTACCACGGAAGAATACGGCCTCTCCAAGGCTGTACGGCCGTTCAACTCACGTTTGGACAAGAGCAAGCTGGAAAAGAACGGCTTCAAGCCGCTGCCAACTTGGCCAGACGCCGTGCACCGCTACTTGGAAGCCTTGAAGGCTGACGGCTTCTTTGACTAAGCAATTTTTGCAAGCACTGGACGATTGTCCGGTGCTTTTTTGCTAGAAAAAAAGTGCCGAATGACTGCTCAGCTAAGCAATCATTCAGCACTAATTCAAGCTGCTTAAAGTTTTTCGTATAATTCTTCTGCTAAAAGTCGGCCTTCAGTGGAGTAGCAGGCATAGGAGAAGCCACCCATGTAGTATTCGGTGAACAAGTCACTGGTTGACATTTCACCTACCGCGTAGAGGTCGCGGAAGTCAGAACCATCTGCTTTCTTTACTGCAAAGGTATCATGGTTGATCTTCACCCCGCCGATCGTGCCCCAGGAACCAGGCATTACGTAGAAGGCGTAGAGCTGCTTTTCATTCAAGGGTCTGATCTTGGATTGCGGCTTGCCGAATTCATCATTGCCATCTGCGGCAGCCTGCTTGTAGCTGGCAAAGGTCCGCTCAAGCTGCTTTTCGTCCAGGCTCAGCTTTTCAGCCAATTCAGCAACAGAAGCAGCCGTTACGTAAAGCTTGGCATTTTCATCCAGCTTATGGATTCCCTGGCGCAGAATTTCCGGCAGGTTTTCGTCATCGTAAAGCAAATAGTATCTGTCACTGCCGTGGCGGTACATTCTTGAGGTGACTTTCAAGCTGTCATAAGGTGCTTCATTGGTAAAGCGCTTGGCCTGACTGTCAATGATCATGCCGGTTGAATAGTCGGGAACGTTGTTCCAGGTAATGTATAATTGCGGGTTGAAGTCAAGATTACCATTTTTGTAAACATCGTTGTCGGAGAAGGCGGCCCCGATTTCTTGAAGCAGCTGGTAGCCGTCAGCAGTGTTTTCCCGGCTGGCCTGGTTGAAGACATGCACGCTGGCTACCGCAGGCGTGTTCTTTTTAAGCAGGTCTGGAGCATATGACGCGCCGCCAGTAGCCATAACGACGGAGCCAGCAGTAATCGTAAAGTCAGAGCCGTCTTTGCTTTCGACCTTGATGCCGGTTGCCTTGTCGCCATCTGTCAAAATTTGGGTAACCCGGCTGTTGAGGATGATCTTGCCACCATGCTTTTTGATGATGTCACTGAGAAGTTCATCGACTCTGGCCCCGTTGGCGAAATTGCCGTAAACGATCGGCCCTTGACCAATGAATGTTCCCTTGGTATTGGTCATGCTGACCAGTTGGTCAAAAGTCTTGCCGGATTCAGTCATCAGCTTCTTCATGAACTCTCTGTCGTGCGCCTTTTGGGCATCGGCGTTAACGTTGTCAACATAAGTCATGATGCTATCGATACTGTTGTCAATGCCTTGCTTTTTAGCGAGCTTGGAGTTTGCTAAGGCGTAAACGGCTCCCGCGTATCTTGAAGAGCCGCCAACTTGCTCGCCTTTGGCCACGACAACGACGTCCAGACCCTTAGTGGCAGCGAAGGCACCAGTCATTAAGCCACTTAAGCCGGCTCCGGCAATAACGACGTCGGCGGTTAAATCTTCATGGTTGATGGTCAGTGGACGGTGGTAGGCCTTGCTGGTCCAGGCAGCTAAGTTACCGCCGGCTTTTTCCACTGCATCCTCGCTGGCGGAAATAATTGCCTTTGAAGTGAGGGTAGCGCCGGAAACCGCGTCAACGTTCAAGGTCTGCTGGCTGACGATTTCCTTGGGAATCAGCTTTACGGCCTCATCGCCAACATTTGGCGTTTCATGGCTGGAGATAATTTTGAGATCGCCGATGCGGTGGTCAAAAACGTCAAGCTTAACGGCTAATTGCCCGCCGTGCCCGGATCCATAGCCGATATAGCTGCCTTCAGTTAAGGCGAGGCTGGTTGACTTTGCCTTGCCTTCGGCTTGTCTCAAGGCATCTTTCACTGCTGCTTTAACGCCTTTGGTGGTCAGGCTGGCGCCGGTTACACCGTCGATATCAGCGGATTGCTTGTCGATGATCTGCTTAGCGAGTTCTTCATCAGCGCTTTGGCCCACGTTTCTGCTTTCGTTTTTCAAGTCAAGGCTTGCCTTGGTTATCTCGCTTTCGTTGACGGTTAGTGAGACGCTTAGGTCGCCAATACCTTTGCCCTTGCCAGTGTAAGTGCCGGGGTTAAATTTGCTTTTTGTCATTGTTTTGTCTCCTATACTCTGTGTTCAATTTTTTCTCTACACATAAATCTTAATTTTTTCCCTTATCAGACAGAAGTATTAAAATGTTAGTAGCTAATAACCAGAAGTTGCAAGTAGGTAGCAAAAAATGAACGATCAACTGAAAACATTTATTGCGGTGGCTGACAACCAAAGCTTTAATAAGGCAGCCAATGAATTGTATCTTTCAGCCCCGGCAGTCATTAAGCAAGTTAACCATTTGGAAGATTCTATAAAAATAAAGTTGTTTGACCGTAATCATAATGGTGTTACGTTGACGGAAGCAGGCAAATCGTTCTATAAGGATGCCGTCAGGCTGTTATCGGCTTACGACCAGTCGATCGACCGTGCCAGAAACGCGACGGGAAAGAAGATGTCGATCAAGATCGGTGCTGGACCGCTCGCGACAGGAACAGCGACCACCAATTTGTGGGTTGAAGTTGGGAAAAGACTTCCCCAGCTTCGGTTTCAGTTCATCCCCTGTTC
>NZ_JBJEES010000126.1:0-6218 GCF_051873315.1 Lactobacillus sp. | reverse complement strand
AAAGTACGAACCATTTGGCAAGTGAATGAGTATTCGTTGTCGTACCAAGCAACAGTCTTAACAAGTTGCTTGTCGCCTGCAGTGATAACTTGGGTTTGAGTTGGGTCGAAGATTGAACCAGCAGTCATGCCCAATACGTCAGTAGAAACGATTTGGTCTGCGTTGTAAGCAAATGATGGGCTTTCGTACTTCTTCATAGCTGCGTTAACTTCTTCAGCAGTTACCTTCTTGTCCAAGATAGTAACAAGTTCAGTTTCTGAACCGTCCTTAACTGGAACACGTTGTGCGTGGCCGTCAAGCTTGCCGTTCAATTCTGGCAATACCAGACCGATGGCCTTAGCTGCACCAGTTGAGTGAGGAATGATGTTTTCAGCAGCGGCACGAGCGTTGCGGAAGTTGTTGCCTCTGTCAGGACCATCCAAAACCTTTTGAGTTGCAGTGTAAGCGTGGATAGTAGTCATAGTACCAACTTCGATACCGAATTCCTTGTTCAAAGCGTTAGCCATTGGAGCAAGTGAGTTGGTAGTGCATGAACCAGCTGAAACGATAGTGTCGTCAGCAGTCAAAGTGTCTTGGTTTACTGAGTAAACGATAGTCTTCAAGTCGTTGCCGGCTGGAGCTGAGATCAAGACACGCTTTGCACCAGCGTCAAGGTGGGCTTGTGACTTAGCCTTGCTAGTGTAGAAACCAGTACATTCAAGAACGAAGTCAACGCCGTCGTTCTTAACCCAAGGAATGTTTTGAGCTTGTGGTTCAGCGTATACGCGGTACTTCTTGCCGTCTACAACCAGTGAGTCTTCAGTAGCTGAAACTTCGTGGTCGAAAGTGCCGTGAGTTGAGTCGTACTTCAACAGGTGAGCCAACATAGCTGGAGTAGTCAAGTCGTTGATAGCAACAACTTCGATGTCCTTGGTTTCTTCACCCAAGTCCATGATACGACGGAATGCCAAACGACCAATACGGCCAAAACCGTTAATACCAATCTTAACTGTCATATTCGAAAAGTCCTCCTTAAGAACTATAAACAACATTTTATTTTAAGCGGGAAGACCCGTTTAAAATCTGATTTGCGGCTGCCTCATCAGTGATAAGCCAGGTTTGATGAGGAGCGTTGCGCATATAGGCCTTGATAGCCTTGGCCTTTCTCGTGCCAAGGGCAATTGCCAGAATATGCGGGACGTTCGTTAGGTTCTCGAACTGCAATCCAACCTGTCTGATGCGTTCGACAACGTGGCCTTCTTCATCGAAGAAACATCCAAAACATTCGGTGACGGCCTTGTTCTCCCGCAGACGGGCCAGGGCAACAGAATCGTAGCCCCGCCTCCTGGCCATTTCACTGGCCAGGCCAATGCCATGAATCACGACATCGCTTTGGGAGATATCCTGCAGCACCCCGCTGATTTCCGGATCCCGGACCAAAGAACGGTAAGCGTCCTTGGAAACATGTTCCGGTAAAAAGAGGGATTCGTAGCTGCCGCCAGTCGCCCGGGCCATTTCCTGAACAACCGCGTTGCTTTCCGTGTTGACCCGACCGCCCAGCGCCCCTCTGCCAGGGACGAAGATCAAGCTCCGGTTCTCACTCAAGCTGCGGTTCAGCTTCTTAGCCACTTTGGCGATTGTCTTGCCACCCATGACGGTGACAATGCAGTCTGCCAGAGGCAAGAGCAAATTCAAGGCTGAATTCAGCTCTTCGCCCGCCAGGTCATAAACCCGGCTTTGCAGGTCCGCGTCGCCAGCCACGATAATTGTCCGATCAATTCCTAAAGCCTGAGCCAACCATACTTCTGCTTGGCTGGCATTAAAAAGTCGATCAACAATCGGTGCTGCATCTTTTACAACACTCTCTCCTTTTTCAGTCAAGAACATCCCGAAATTCTTGATTTCGATCAGACCCTGGTCACGCAGGTAATCAGTTTCAGTCCGGATGTTCCGTTCGCTCAGCCCCAGCTGCTTGGCCACCGTCCGGCGGCCGATCGGAGCATGCAGGCTGACCTGTTCAAGGATGAGATATCTTTGTCGAAAGATCTTTAAAGCATCGGGAACAAGCAGTTCGAGCAGGGATAAATCCGTGTTCAAAGTAACCATCCTTCTAGTGGGACGTTTTCCGACCATGTTGTTGTCGTTTCCTGTCCCACATTGCTTAAAAATATAAGAGAAACAAGACTTCGCTTCAATCTCCATTTCTCTCTCGACACTCTTAGTATAACAGAATTCGCTCCGTATGCAAGTTTTTTTCTGACCCTGCCCGGGCAAAAAGCCTGTTTTATAACTTTCTTGACCTTTTTCGCAGATACTTTACAAGTTTTTACAATTTTTTTGCTTTTCCCCCTTCCCATTCTCTGAATCTCTGCTATAATTAATAACTGTGATTGGGACCCTTAGTGTAATGGATCGCACGCAAGATTCCGGTTCTTGAAATCTGGGTTCGACTCCCAGGGGGTCCATCATATTAAAACCGCTGCTTTTCAGCAGCGGTTTTCTTTTTGTCTTTTTCTGTTTGTTTTGCCTTCTCTTTATCAGTCAAAGAGAGCGGCTAGATCCTGCAAAGTCAGGTCCTGCTTGGCCAGGCCTTGGTAGTCATGGGTGATCTGACCGTGGTCTAAAACCAAGAGGCGGTTGCCATACTTCAAGGCATCTTCCATATGGTGGGTAATCATCACCGCGGTGATCTTTTGAGCCCGAATCTGCTCATCGGTTGCCTCCATCAGCTTGCGGCTGGATCTGGGGTCTAAAGCCGCGGTGTGCTCGTCTAACAGCAAGAGCTCCGGCTTGTTATAAGTTGCCATAACGAAGCTCAAGGCTTGCCGCTGGCCGCCTGAGAGCTGGTCAACCGGCAGGTTCAGCTTGCCGGCCAGGTCAGGGTTGACCTTCTCCAGGGCCTTTTTGAAGGCCGGAATGTTTTCTTTCAGCCGGCGCAATTTCAGTCCCCGCTTCTGCCCTCTTTTTGACGCCAAAAGCAAATTCTCGGCTACAGTCATCCGGGGCGCCGTCCCCATCTTGGGATCCTGGAAGACCCGGGCGATGTAGCTGCTGCGCTTGACCTCGCTTTCCTTGCTGATGTCTTTGCCGGCATGCAGGATCTGCCCGCTTGTCGGCTGGATGGCCCCAGCCAAAACGTTGAGCAGGGTGCTCTTACCGGCCCCGTTGCCGCCCAGCAGGCAGATAAAGTCGCCTGGCTTGATCTTGAGGCTGAGCTTGCCCAGGATCTTGTTTTCCTCACTCGTGCCGCGGCCGACGACCACTTCCAAATCGGTCAGTTCCAGTAAATTTTGACTAGTCATGCTTAAGTCCTTTCATAAAAGTCTGCTTGAGGCGGAGTTTTTCTTCAACTTGCGGCAGCATCATGCAGGCGGCCAGAACCAGTGAAGAAATCAAGTTCAAGTTGTTTGAAGACAGACCTACCTGCAGGACCGCCAATAAAAGCAGGCGGTAGATAATGCTGCCCAGGGTCACCGCGAAAAGGCGGCTGGCCAGGCCCAGGTTTCTGAAGACAACCTCACTGATAATAATAGAGGCCAGGGCAATAACGATCGTCCCCATCCCCATGTTCACGTCAGCATAGCCGTTGCTCTGGGCGACAACTGCCCCGCAGAGGCCAACCAGGCCGTTGGAGATCATGAGGCCTGCCACCGTCATCTGCTGGGGGCTGATCCCCTGTGACTTGGCCATCTGCGGGTTGTCACCCGTGGCGATGAAGGCCTGGCCAAAGTCAGTTGACAAGAACCAGATCAAAGCGCAAGTTACCAGAACCATCAAGATGGTGCCTGCAGCAACGCTGTCAAAGTACTGGGGCAGTTTTTGCAAAAATGGCAGAGAATAGATGGTCTTTTTGCCCAAAAGGGAGACATTGGACTTGCCCATGACCATCAAGTCAATGGAGTAAATCCCGGTCATGGTCAAAATTCCGGCTAAAAGGCTGGGAATCTTGCCCTTGGTGATCAAGAGGGCAGTGACCAGGCCAGCTAAAGCTCCGGCCCCAAAGGCGGCCAAAGTGGCTAAAAAGGGGTTGGTCCCCTGCACGATCAAGCTGACTGAAACGGCAGCGCCTAAAGGGAAAGTCCCTTCCACGGTCATATCCGTGGTGTTCATGATTCTGAAACTGAGAAAGAGGCCCAGGCCCAGAAGCCCCCATAAGAAGCCCTGGCCGATTGCCGATACGATCAAATTCATAAAAATCCTCCTTGCAAATTACTTGTAGATGGTCCCCTTGGACTTGGCTTCTTTTAAGAAGCTGGCCGGAACCTTGATGCCCAGCTTCTTGGCTTCCTTAAGGTTAAGGTATGGCGTGCCGTGTTCAACATAGCGGATGGCCATGTCGCCGGGCTTTTTGCCCTTTAAGATCTGGACAGTCATCTTGGCCCCGATCAGGCCCAGCTGGTACTGGTCCACGCTGTAGGTGGCCAGGCCCCCGTCTTTAACCATGGTGCCAGCAGCCGGGAAGACCGGCTTTTTAGCCGCGTTGGCGTTTTTAACCAGGGTCTGCATGGCCCCGGCAATCGTGTTGTCAGTTGGCACGATCACCGCGTCAACCTGGGTCAGCATCTGCTGGGAAACTTGGTTCAAGTCATTGCTGTTGGAAATGGAGTAAGCCTTGTAGCTGATCCCCATCTGCTTGCAGTAGCTGACGATCTGCTTGTAGCCAGAAACGGCTGAGCTGTCGCTTGAGGTGTAGATGATCCCCAGGGTCTTCAGCTTGGGCAAAAAGCGCTGGATCAGCTTGAGCTGCTGCTTGATCGGCGCCCGGTCGCTGACCCCGGTGATGTTGCCGCCGGGACGCTTGTTGTTTTTCACCAGGCCCGCCCCCTTAGGGTCAGTCACTGCCCCCAGGACGATTGGCTTCTTTTTGGTCGCGTTGGCCAGGGCTTGAGATGACGGGGTCGTAATCCCGAAGAGGACCTGGTCCTGGCTGTTGACTAATTTTTCCGCCATGGTCTTCAGATTGCTCTGGTCATTGTTGGCGTTTTGGTAGTCGATCTTGACCTTGTAGCCCGACTTGGCCAGGCCCGCCTTGTAGCCCCGGTAAATTTCGTCCAGGGCCGGGTGGCGCATCAGGGTCAAGACCCCTACTCTGACTTCCTTGCTCTTCTGCGCTGCCGGCTTGATGTTGATAAAAAGGGCAGCTGCCAAAAAGAGATAGATTGCGGCAAAGGCCGCGAGCACCTTTTTCATTCCATTACCTCGCAAATTAAATCAAAAACTATTTTTTGAAACAAAGGGAAAAATAAAAACAAACGAACCGAAAGCAAAATAAAAAGGAGGATCCGCCTGGATCCTCCTTTACTGTCTCAAAAAGAAAAATCCGGATAGATTATTTACTATCCGGACCCTGATCAACTTTCAGCAATTCAGACAGCAATTCAAGCCAAAACAGATTGAATCGCCCCGCGAAACAATCTCTACTTGAATTGCCAGCTTTCTTTTACCATTGCTTGAAAGTTCATCTTTTTTACCTCTCGGTTAACATTTAATTTATTTTTAACTAATCTTACTGGAAAGCCTTTCCCCTGTCAAGGGGATTTTTTATTTCTTTTTACCAGTGGCCGGAAAGAATTTCCCCTCTTTGGGCCAGTTGGACATAAAGCTGGCCGCCATCGCTGGCCAGGCCTTCGATTTCCCGGTTGGAGACATGCTTCCAGGTCTTCTGGTAAGTCCCGTCAGTCTTCAGCTTGAAGATCAAGTTGTTGAAGGCCAGGTACATGTTGCCGCCGCCCACGCTGAAGCCTTGGACTGGAGAATTGCCAGCCTGCTGCTTGACAAAGTGGCTCTGGCTGGCCGTTACCTGGCTGACCTGCCAACGGTCGTTGACCAGGTTCAAGCGCCAGAATTCATAGCGGCCGTAAGCTGCATTGTGGAAGACCCCGTACATGGTATTGTCGCCCACAAAAGCCGCGTTGTGGAAGTAGCGGCCGGAAGTGCCGACGTCAACCCGGATGGTCCAGACCTTATTGAGAGTCAAGTCGCTCTTCTTCAGCTGCAGGATTTCTTCAGAGTAAAAGCCATTGCTTGCCCCGCCCGGCAGCTTGTTTTCGTTGGCCAGAACATAGATGTACTTTGCGCTTGCCCCCAGGGACTGGCCGTGGCCCAGGCGCAGGTACGGACTCACCTTGACATTTTGGGAGTAAGTCTTGAACTTGCTAAAACTCAGCTTCTTGTAAAGGTAGCTGCGCGGTGACAGGTACTGGGCCTGGTACTTGTTCAGCTTCTTCATGTTAAAGGCT
>NZ_JBJEES010000125.1:0-1659 GCF_051873315.1 Lactobacillus sp. | reverse complement strand
GCATTGAGATTGCTTCTGGCCGGATTGACAGCTTTTTCGCGGCAGTTGAAGGCAGCGAAGTTGAAAACTTGGACAATAAGCAGCTTGTCCCAGCCAAGCGGGGCGAACTGGAAAAAGCTGAGCTTGAGATCGACGAGTACCAAGGCCGGGGGATCAGCATTACCGGGACTTGCCCGCCGGTTCTCCGGGGGATCCGGGCCAGCTACCAGCTGACCGATGAGGCATTTGTAGCTAGCAAGCTTGGTAATACCCTCTACGCCCTTTTTGGCAATAAAGAAGACATTGACGCAACTTTTGACTTAAACCAGCTGAGCCAATTCAAGGCCACTGTCCTGCCCCTTTTGAAAAAATACAGCAACTTGACCATTAGCCCGGCTGCCCAGCAGCTTTTAGAAGAAGCAGGAGGACTGGAAAAGAGCCAGCTGCGCCTGGATGTAGAGGGCGATGAAGTAGTTGGCCAGGCCCGAGTCTTTTACCAGGGTAAATCGCTTCGCTTGGGCGAAAGCGGGGAGCGGGCAGTTAAGCGGGACTGGTACAAGGAAAAGAAGCTGGCTGAGCTTTTAGAGAAATTTTTTGACCTGGAAGACGGCGACTGCTGCTTGGACAAGGGGGATGACGACGCGGTATACCAGCTTTTGCAAGGGATGCCGAAGTTGCTTTCCGCCTTTGATGAAGTTGAAGTCACCCCGGCTTTTAAAAAGCTCAAGTTTAAAGACAAGCTGAATCTGGCTTTTGGCCTTTCCTTAAGTGACGGGCTTCTGCACCTGGATCTGAAAAGCGACCTCACGCCAGAAGAATTGGCGGAAGTTCTCAGCCAGTACAAGGACCGAAAGAAGTACATCCGCTTGAAAAACGGCAACTTTGTTAACCCGGATAGCCAGGACTTGGCAAAGCTGGCTCTTTTGGCCCAGAATCTGGATTTAAGCGCCAAGGATTTTGGCAAAGAGCAACTGGAAATGCCGGCCTACCGGGCCCTTTACGTCGACCAGCTCTTAAAAGAGCAGGAGATGGGCGAAATTGAAAGAGACGACCACTTCCAGCAATTGATCAACGACTTTGACCAGAAAGAAGCGCCGCTAAAATTGCCAGAAAGTCTGGACAAGATCCTCCGGCCCTATCAAAAGACCGGGACGGCTTGGATGAACCGGCTGGCCCAGCATGGCTTTGGCGGGATTCTTGCGGATGAAATGGGCCTGGGCAAGACCCTGCAGGTGATCAGCCTCCTGGCCAGTCAAAAGGACAAGCCAAGCCTAGTCGTGGCTCCGGCCTCTTTGGTCCTTAACTGGGAAGCGGAGTTTAAAAAGTTTGCCCCGGAAATGAAGACCCTGGCTTTAGCCGGCTCTAAGAAAGAGCGCAGCGAGCAACTGGCTGATTTGAATGATGTCGACGTTGTGATCACTTCTTATGACCTGCTTAAGCGCGATATTGCCAACTATGAGCCGCATACTTTTGTCTATGAAGTAATCGATGAGGCGCAGATGATCAAAAATCCGCGCACAGCCGCGGCTAAGGCGGTTTCTGTTGTCAAGGCCAAACACCGCTTTGCCCTGACCGGGACACCGATTGAAAACCGCTTGAGCGAGCTTTGGAGTATTTTTAACTTCATCATGCCGGGCTTTTTAAAGAGTTACCGGGAATTCAAGAAGGATTTTGAAAGCC
>NZ_JBJEES010000124.1:0-1659 GCF_051873315.1 Lactobacillus sp. | reverse complement strand
CACCGTCGGTGAAACTGAGCAGCCCAGGTTAACTAAGACCAAAACGATGGTCGTAGCCAGGTTGACGCTGCCTTCTGGCGCCGCCCAGTCCAGCCAGTTGTACATGTAAGGCACGCCCATGCCGAAGCCAAAGCCCAAGACGATCACGCCGATAAACAGCATGACCAGGCTGCTGGCAAAAGTCGTAACCAAGAAGCCCAGGGTAACAATCGCGAAACCAACTGGGAAAATCTTGTCATGCAGCTTCTTAAAGAAGAAACCAAAGCTGGCCCCAATCGGAATCGAGATCAAGGTTGAAATCCCGGCAACCAGCGCCGGAGTACTGGAAGAGCCCAGGTGCTCTTCAACAATCAGAGTCGGCAGCTTGTAGGACATTGGCATGTAGAAAAGGAAGATCAAGAACATCAATGCCGCAATCAAGCAAACCTTGCCATTGATCCGCTGCTTGGCCTTCTTTTGCTTACTTGCTACATCTGCCTGCTTTTTTTGCAAAGGAACAAAAAGGGCAAAGAGAATCAAGGATGGGATGACCAGGAAGTAGATCGCGAAAGCGGCATGCCAGCTGATCGTAACCAAGTAGCTGATCAAGAAGGATGAAATTGCCGCGCCAACGCTGCCCATCACATTTTGATAGCCAATCATAGTTGCCATTTCTTCTTCATCGCTCTTGTAGAACTGTGGAATCAAGCTGACGGCCAGGGAATTAAATAGACCAATTCCCAGCCCGATCAAAAATCTGGAAATCAAGATCGGCCCATATTGACTTGCATACATCGGGAAAGTCCCAGCCAAGAGAGTCAAAAGCAGTCCAAAAATAATCGTTGCCTTCTCCCCTATAAAGCGAATCAATACCGGACTGACTACTAACCCCAAGATAATCCCAAAGTTCGGCACCGTGGCTAAAGATTCAACCCCGGCCTTGCTTACCCCTGGAAAAGCCTTGTACATCAAAGGCAGAGCCGAAGCAATCTGCGGAGCCATCATCAAAAACAAAGATATGGACAAGAGCGAAACTTTAAAAATCGCCTTGTCTTTAACATTTTTCTTCTCAGACATTTTCAAAACCTCCTGCTTGTTTGCTAACTATGATAGCTTGCCAAGCAAGCGGTTTCAATGTCATAACTTGTCAGAAATCCGGCGCTTGTTGACCTTGCTATTTTTATTTAGATCAATTTCCGCCTCTTTGCGGTCAACTTTTTGCCCTAGCCAATTCCTGGGATAATGACTATAATCTAGTTAAACGCTTACAAATGAAAGGAGAATATCATGACTAAAGAAGAATTAGCAGAAGCAGTTATTAAGCTGCGCAGTGAATTCAAGGCCAGCGACGACAAACGTGACGAAGGCCTGCCAACCGAAATTCCAGAGGTAGAAAGAATCAATGACATCAGCTACGGGCCAGACCCAAAGTGGAACCTGCTAGACATCTACCTGCCTAAAGACCGGACTGGCAAAGTGCCAGTCATCATCAGCATCCATGGCGGCGGCTGGGTCTATGGGACTAAAGAAACCTACCAGTTCTACGGAATGGGCCTGGCTAAGGAAGGCTTTGCCTTTGTCAACTTCAACTACCGTCTGGCTCCAGACGTCCAGTTCCCAAGCGAGCTGGATGACGTCAACCGCGTCATGCACTGGGTAGCTGAACATGGAGCTGAATAC
>NZ_JBJEES010000123.1:0-25215 GCF_051873315.1 Lactobacillus sp. | reverse complement strand
ACTCAAAATCTGGTGTCCATTACGGACGTATCGGTTCGACCCCGATCACCGCTATAATTTGGAGCGACTCTGAGGAGGCGCTCTTTTTTTGCTTTCATTTGCAAGAAAGTTATGAAAGAAACTGCTTTTTATCCTCTTTTTGCCAAAAGGGCTTGCATAAAGCTGAAAGTGTGTTAGTATAGTAAGCATATTAGGAAGAACGATTTTTATTTAGAAAGGAGCAAATAGCATGACTCAAGCTGGTATCAATACTTGCAGGCTTGGCGGTGTCGTTGGTAAGGCGAGCCGACCTTTGTCATGTTTTTGCTCTTAAGCAAAATTCTTGAAAAATCTTCAAGCAGCACGGCTGTGAGATTTTTTCTGTTCGCGCCAATGGCATCGTTAACTGGAAACTGTTAATTGTTTATGCGAGGTATTGGAATTGAACAAGGGAAAATCTTTATTGGCTGGTGCTGCTGTTTTGTTTTCTGGGGCGTTTTTGACGGCCTGCGGGCAAAGCAAGGGAGCAAGTGAAAAGCAGGTGCTGAACTGGATGACTTCAGCGGAAATCATTACTATGGACCCATCTAAGGCAACTGACACGACTTCTTTCACTCAGATGGAAAACACCATGGAGGGCCTGTATCAGTTAGGCAAAAACAACCAGGTCAAAAATGCCCTGGCGACTAAGGCAGTTCAAAGCAAGGACGGGCTGACCTGGACTTTTGCTTTGCGTAAAAACGGCAAGTGGTCAAACGGGCAGGCGGTTACCGCTAAAGACTTCGTCTACTCCTGGCAGCGGACGGTTAATCCAAAAACCGCGTCCCAATACAGCTATATCTTCTCCGGCATCAAGAACGCTGACGCGATCGTGGCAGGGAAGAAGTCGCCGGCCAGCCTTGGCGTAAAGGCTATTGGCAACTACAAGCTGCAGGTCAAATTGGAGCACAAACTGCCATATTTCAAGCTCTTGATGGCCTTCCCGGTCTTTTTCCCGGAAAACCAAAGCGCTGTTGAAAAATATGGCAGCAAGTATGGCACTTCTTCCAAGACCACTGTTTTCAATGGGCCATTCATTCAAAAAGGCTGGACTGGGGCCAACCTGTCCTGGAAGATGGTCAAGAACAAGAACTATTGGAACAAATCGGCCGTCAAACTGTCTCAGATTAACTTCACGGTTGAAAAGTCACCGTCGACTGCCTACAACCTTTACCAGGATGGCAAGCTGGACACGGCCATTTTGAGCGCCCAGGCGGCTAAAAACCTGCAAAAGCAGGCCGGCTACGTGATCAGAAAGAACAACGGCACGACCTACATGCAGTTCAATACCAAACTGGCTAAATTTAAGAGCACCAAGCTCCGTCAGGCAGTGTCCATGGCGCTTGATCGGCAGGCCCTGGCTAAGACCCTGGGCGGCGGCTTTACCGGTGCGACGACCTTTACCGCGGCTGATATGACCAAGGTAGACGGGCAGGACTTTACCCAGCTGGCCCAGGATAAGACGACCAAGCAAATCACCAGCTACCACAAAAAAGCCGCTCAGACGGCCTTTAAAGCGGCTCTCAAGGACTTGAAGCTGAAGAAGTTATCCTTCACCTTGCTGACGGCTGATGACGACAGCTCAAAGGCAATTGGCGAATACATCCAAAGTGCTTTGGAAACGGCTTTTGGCAAACAGATTTCCGTCAAGGTGCAGAGCTTGCCGACCAAGTCCCAGTTTGCCAAGATGGACAGCGGCAATTTTGAAGCCTGCGTGAGCGGCTGGAATGCTGACTTTGCCGACCCAATTTCATTTTTGGACTGCATGACTTCGACCAACAGCTACAATTCCGGCAAGTGGTCAAACAAGCAGTATGACCAGCTGATCGCTAAGTCAAAGACTGTTTCTTCATCCAAGCAGCGGATGCAGCTTTTGGCCAAGGCGGAAAATATCTTGATGACCGACCAAGGGGTAACGCCGCTGGTTCAATCCGGCAGTGCCTGGATGCTGAATAGCAAGGTCAAGGGGCTGATCTACAACGGCAGCTACTACTTCGAATTCGCTTATTTGCAGTAAAGGAACAGGTAGAACGATTGCCAAAAAGGCTTGCTTTTGTTAAACTGAGGTCAGAAATAAAAGACTTTTGCAAACAGGGGGAGCAAAAAATGAAGGACTCAAATTCATTCGTTTATAATGTTTGGCTGATCATTCTGTTGGTTGCGGCTTATGTTTGGCCGATCTTCGGGATAGTGCCGGCTATTTATCTCTTTATCAAGCGAAAGGACGAACAGTTAAATCAAATGCAAGGCTGGATTACTCTGGCCTTGATCTGGCAAATCGTCCTCTGGCTGCTTTTGATCTTGGCCGTGGTTTGCTTTGTCGCTGTTGCTGCCGGCTCTGGTAAATAGTAATTGAAAAATAAACATGTAAAAACCGCTAGTCACGCGACTAGCGGTTTTGTCTTGCCTATAAATAAGCTGCCATTTTCTTGTAAAGGTCATCTAGAGGAACTGGTGGGCTGAAAAGGAAACCTTGGGCTAGATCACAGCCGGCTTCTTTAAGAAAGTCGAATTGCTCCTGGGTTTCAACCCCTTCACAAACGGTTTTGATGCCTAATTCTTTAGCCATCCGGCAGATGTTGGCAACGATTGTTTTGGACCGGTCGTCGAACTTCCGGAGGAAGACCATGTCGATCTTGATGACGTCGAAATTATAATCTTTGAGGACGTTTAAGCTGGAATAGCCACTGCCAAAGTCATCCATCCAGACTTGATAGCCCAAGTCGTGGAAGCGCTGGACGGCTTCAACCATAGCCTGGCTGCCATTAAGGGCACTTTCGGTAATTTCGATGTGCACTTGACTGCGGCTGAGTCCATATTCGGCGACCGTCTGCTCAATTTTTTGGTAAATATCGCAGGCTTCTAAGTCTGTTCTAGAAATGTTGAAGCTGATCGGGAAAATCTCTCTTCCTTCTTCCATTAACTTCTGAGTATCCCGGCCATAGCCTTCCAAAACATGGCAGTCGACCTTGTAGACTATCTGGTTTGCTTCCAGGGCCGGAATAAACTTGTCTGGTGAAAGAAAGCCGTAAGCCGGGTCAATCCAGCGCGACAGCGCTTCGCATTCGGCCAATTTCATGGTCCTAATGTCAATCAAGGGCTGATAGTAAATCTTGAGCCAGTTGTCCTGGCAGGCTTGATCGATATTTTCCAAAACATGTACCCGGATTTCATCAGCTTTGGCCAATTCATCATTATAGACACCGATTACATCTGTTGTATCTTTGACAGAGTTTAAGGCGCTGCCTGCTTGGTCGAGAACATGAACCAGGTCGGTAGTGCGCTGGCGGCGCAGAAGCTTGCTGCTTGGCGTAAAAGGCGCCAGGCCAACCTTAAAAAGGAGTGTCTCACCTCTGCTTCCAGTAGCAATATCTTGGGCAATAGAGAGGAATTTTTTCTCTTCATCTCCGACGATTACGCCGATAAAGTGGCTGCCGCCGCTGCGAACGATAGCAGTTTCAGGAAAATTTTCTTTTAACTTGCGATGAACCTGCTTGAGCAGGTTGGTCCCGGCCTGGTAGCCGTTAGCCAGGTTGTAGTCATGCAAATTGACCAGGGAACTGTAAAAAATGAACAAATCTTTGTTTTGGGGCAGCTGCTTGATAATATCGTCAGAATGTTCCAAAAAGTAGTAAAGATTCTTGGAACCAGTTAAGGGATCATCGCTGTATTTTTGCAGGTAGTTTTCATAGCGTGTAATGCTGAAAATATTATACTTCATGAACACGATGTACATGATGCAGGAAATCAGGGCTAAAATGCTGACCACGTAGCCGATGGGGGTGGGCATTGCCGAGTTGCTGCCGTCAAGAAACATGCGGGGAAATTCAGCCTGGGCAACAACCAGGACCATGCAAAGCAGGGTAGACCAGAAAAAACGGCTGTCTTCAGTGATTACGGTATGTTCCTGGCTGATGTAGAGAATTTCCTTTCTAAAGAGGAAGTACAGGCCAAGAGTTAAAAGAATGGTGAAGAAGTCCCATTGCCAATCTTGATTGGCCAGAAGAGAGGATATTTCGGCGGCAATGACAAATTGACAGTAGGTGAAGAGGGCCACGGAAGCCTTCTTATTTATCAAGCGTTGATAAAGGGCAATGACCAAAAGCAAGGTCAAAAGGATGAGGCTGGTTGCCAAAAAGAAGTCGCTCAAAGCATTGAAACTAAGTATGGGACTCAATTTTTGGTAGAGCCAGACGGTCATGATCATGGACGTGTTTAATGACAGAAGGAAGGCTCCAAGACTTTTGCCAATCCGTTTAGGGATGGTTTCTTCTTTAAAAAATAACTGATCACTAATCAAGGCAATTAAAAAAGCTTGCAGGAGAAAAGTGTGATTGCGGGAATAGAAGGCTGAAAACCAGGCTAGCATGTGTTTTTCCTCAAATAATATCTTTATTAACAGAACTGTTTACATATAGATTTTAACATATATTTCTGTCCAAAGTGGATGGCAAATTGGCCTTTTTTAGTAAAGTTAAATTCGTGTAAAGGCGGCCGGAAAAGGGATGTAAGCGCTGCTATTTCGCAGTGTAAAAAATAAGTTAATTAAGCAAAATAAACTGAAAAAGTTAAGTGGGGCCTTGCGAAAGCTTTGAAATTTTGTTAAGAAACTGCCGTGGCTTTAGATAAATTAAGTATTTTACATTGATTTAACAATCATCACTGAATGCATTTAACTTGCCTCCATTAAGATTGAATCAGTAAGAATTCAAGGAGGAATAAACATGTCACGCAAAAAAACCAAAGTCGCTATTGTTGCGCTTGTTTTGCTGGCAATCGTCACCGGCTGCGTAATCGGCAGCTCCAAAGCTGATACCAAGGGAGTTTCCGGGACAGTCAACATCGCCGGGTCATCCGCCCTTCTGCCTTTAGCGCAGAGCGCGGCCAAGACTTTCATGGACCAGAACCCGGACAGTGTCATCAACACTAACGGGGGTGGGTCCGGCCAGGGGCTGCAGCAAGTTTCTGACGGTACCATCGACATCGGGGACTCAGACTTGTTCGCTGAAGAAAAGCTGGATAAGAAGTCAGCCAGCAAGCTGGTTGACCACCAGGTGGCCATTACCGCGATTGCCCCAATCATTAACAAGGATGCTGGGGTCAAGAACTTGACCACTGAACAGCTGATCAAGGTCTTCACTGGCAAGGTAACCAACTGGAAGCAGGTCGGCGGCAATGACTGCCAGATCGTTCTGGTTTCAAGACCATCTTCATCAGGTACCCGGGCAACTTTCGAGCAATACGCTTTAAAGAAGCACGCCAGCCAGTCCAACCAGTCTCTGGAAACTGACGACTCAGGTACTTTGATTCAAATGATCCAAAGCGTTCAAGGCTCAATTGGCTACGTGTCCCTGTCATACCTGACTGGTGACCCGCAAGTTGGCATCGTATCAATTGACGGCATCAAGCCGACGCTGAAGAACGTTTACAACGGCAAGTACACTGTCTGGAGCTATGAACACATGTACACTAAGGGCCAGCCAAAGGGTGCTGCCAAGGCATTCTTGAAGCAGATGCTCAGCAAGGAATATGGTAAAAAGATCGAAGCCATGGGCTATGGCTTAGCATCCAAGCTGACGGCTGCCGCTAAAGCCACCCGTACAAAGTAAGAAGGAGAAATAAGGCATTATGGACAAAGTAGTTCAAAAAGCAATTGCCAGCGATAAGCGCTGGCGCGCGGTCTACATCGCCTGTGGTCTCTTGATCGTTGCTTTGACTCTTCTGATGGGGGCCTTCCTGCTCTACCAAGGCAGCCAGACCTTCCTCAAGGCTCATCACAGCGTTTGGGAGTTCCTGTTTACCAGTGATTGGGCACCACTTGACAAGACCGGCATGTTCGGGGGCAAAGTCGGGGCTGCTATTTACATCGTTGGTTCCCTGGAAACCTGCTTGCTGGGCTTGATCATCTGCCTGCCATTTGCTATCGGCTCAGCCGTTTACATGACTGAAATCTCACCGAAAATCGGTGAAAGATTCTTCCGCCCGGCTACTGAAATCTACGTCAGCATCCCATCCGTTGTTTATGGTTGGTTTGGCCTGACCAAGCTGGTTCCTTTGATCAGAAACATCTTCCACCCGAAGATGGGCGGTTTCTCAGTCCTGGCAGCCTCAATCGTCTTAGCCATCATGATCTTCCCAACGATCACTACTGTGGCCGCTGACGCCATCAAGGCGGTGCCAAACAGCTACAGAGAAGGGGCATACGGTTTGGGTGCCACCCGCTGGCAAGTCATCGGCAAGGTTGTTTTGCCAGCCGCTTCTGGCGGTATCTTAACCGGGATCATCCTGGGTCTGGCCCGGGCAATCGGTGAAGCTTTAGCCGTAGCCATGGTTATCGGTAAGACCCGATCATTTGCAACGAGTCTTTTGTCACCAACCAGCAACTTGACCAGTGCAATCGCCGCCGACATGGGTAACACGGCCCAGGGCGGGGAATACAACTTAGCTCTGTGGTCAATGGCCCTCTTGCTCTTCATCATCTCAATCGTTTTGATCGTCTTGATTCACAAGCTTGGCAATGGAAAGAAGGAAAAATAAATATGAGCCGTGCTAAAAGAAAAGATCGGCTGATGACGGGATTTTTCTACGCCATCGGCTGGATTATGCTGGCTTTCCTGCTCTACTTGACCCTTTCAATCATCTTTGACGGCTTGAAAGGCTTCCAGTGGGACTTCCTGGGAGCGGCCGGGAACGGGATCTTCAACCAGTTCTTCAACACTATTTACTTAGTTTTCCTCTCACTGTTATTCTCAGTGCCGATCGGCATCGGGGCCGGGGTCTACCTGGCTGAATACGCCAAGGAAGGCAAGTTCTTGACAATGTTTGAAATCAGTATTGAATCATTGTCATCCCTGCCATCCATTGTTATCGGTTTGTTTGGCTACCTGGCTTTCATTATGTGGACCGGGATGTCTTGGAACATCCTGGCAGGTGCCTTGACGATCTCAATTCTTTCTATTCCTCTGATAACTACTGAAACCAATAACGCCATCCGGTCTTTGCCGGTGGAATACAAGGAAGGTTCCCTGGGCTTGGGCGCGACCAAGTCCGAAACCATCCGCAAGGTCTTGATTCCAGCGGCCATGCCGCAGATCTTGACCGGGGTAATCATGGCTGCCGGCCGTGGGTTCGGTGAAGCCGCTGCCCTTCTGTACACTTCCGGCCAGTCAACTTACATCAACTGGCAGAACTTCTGGAAGGTTACCTCACCAACTTCACCGCTGAACCCGTTCAGAAGTGGTGAAACCCTGTCTCTGCACATCTGGGTCATGAGAACTGAAGGGGCCTTGAACCCGTCAGCTACCCAGATCGCCAACTTTACTTCAGCAGTTCTGGTCGTTTTGGCCCTGCTCTTCACTTTGGTTACGCGCCGCATTTCAGACAAGATGCGCAAGCGCAATAACGGAGGAAATTAATGATGGAAGACAAAATTACAATCGAAAATCTGAACCTTTACTACGGCGATTTCCACGCCTTGCATGACGTCAACATGCACATTCAAAAGAATGAAATTACTGCCTTCATCGGCCCGTCAGGCTGCGGGAAGTCAACTCTTTTGCGGTCACTCAACAGAATGAATGACCTGGTTGAAGGCTGCCGCATCGATGGTTCAGTTAAGCTGGATGGCACTGACATCTACAATGGTGACCTGGACGTGACCGTCCTGCGGCAAAGAGTCGGCATGGTCTTCCAGAGACCAAACCCGTTCCCGATGAGCGTTTACGATAACGTTGCCTACGGTCCGCGGATCCACGGGATTACTGACAAGAAGGAACTGGACGAAATCGTTGAAACTTCTTTGAAGCAGGCAGCTATTTGGGACGACCTGAAGGACCGGCTGAAGAAGTCAGCCCTGGGTCTGTCCGGTGGTCAGCAGCAAAGACTCTGCATCGCCCGGGCCCTGGCTGTCAAGCCAGAAGTATTGTTGATGGACGAACCGACCAGTGCTCTGGACCCGATCTCAACCTCTAAAATTGAAGAATTGGCCTTGGAACTGAAGAAGAACTACACGATCGTCATCGTTACGCACAACATGCAACAAGCTGTACGTATCTCTGACAAGACTGGCTTCTTCCTCTTGGGTGACCTGGTTGAATTCGGTGAAACTGACCAGCTCTTCTCCATGCCTAAGGATGAAAGAACTGAAAGATACATCACCGGTCGGTTCGGTTAAGGCTAGAGGAGGCCAAAAATGAGAACGAGATTTGATAGAGAATTGGACCACTTGCAAGAAGCGATGGAAGAAATCGGCCAGCTTTGCAAGGAAACCATTTCTGAATCAACTGATACTCTGTTTACCGGCAACTACCATGAAGCAGAGGACACGATCAACCTGCACCACCGCATCCACAAGAGTGAGCGTGATATTGAAGACACCTGCCTGCGCCTTTTGATGGAGCAGCAGCCGGTTGCCACCGACCTGCGGGTGATCAGCGCATCTTTAAAGGCAGTTTATGACTTGGAAAGAATCGGTGAAATCGGCGCGGACATCGCTGACCTGGTACTTAATGAGCACCTTTCAGTGGCCAACGACATGCTGAACTTGAAGAGCATGTCCCAAATCGCTACTGGCATGGTCAACGACGCGGTAACTGCTTTGGCTACGAAAAATGATGAATTGGCCAAGGCGGTTATCAGCCGCGATGACCAAGTCGACGAAAGCTTTGACAAAGCGAAGGCATTTTTGATCGATAACTTCAACAAGGATGGCAACCCGGAATATTTGATCAATTTGATGATGGTCGCTAAGTACTTTGAAAAAATCGGCGATCACGCCGTCAATATTGCTAAATGGTCCTTATTTGTAACTACCGGCAAGGCTGGCAGATAAGTCCATGAAATTCCCCTTACCACTCTTGTGAATGATTATGGTTGTCAACTATAATTAAGTTTAAGAAAGGTTAAGGGGATTTTTTATGACTGAAATTTGGTGCGTAGAAGACGACGAAAGCATCCGCGAAATCGAAATGTACACGCTGGAATCAATGAACTTCAAGGTCCGCGGCTTTGAAGATGGACAATCTTTTTTCAAGGCCCTGGACAATAACCGGCCTGATTTGGTGATTTTGGACTTGATGCTGCCTGATGAAGACGGCAGTGAAATCCTCCACCAGATCAGATCTACTTCCGCGACCGAAGACTTGCCGGTCATCATTGCCAGTGCTAAGACGGCTGAATATGACAAGGTCAAGAACCTGGACTCTGGGGCAGATGACTACTTAACCAAGCCCTTCGGGATGATGGAAATGGTTTCCCGGGTCAAGGCCGTCTTGCGGCGGACCAACCACAAGAAGGAGGACAAGATCGAGAAAGACGGGATCAAGATTCTCTTGAAACGGCATGAAGTTTTCGAAAACGGCCACCAAGTCGATTTAACTTTGAAAGAATATGGACTCTTGAAGCTCTTGATCACTCATCCGGGAACCGTCTTTTCTCGGGAAGAAATCATGGATCAGATCTGGGAGACTGGTTTTTACGGTGAAACGCGCACGGTTGACGTTCACGTGAGAACCTTGAGACAAAAGCTGGGTGAGGCTGGTAAGCATATCGAAACAGTGCGCGGGGTCGGTTATCGCTACCATGAAGCAGACTAATGTTTAAGAAGATATTTCGAGCAAGTTTTTTGCTGACTTCCCTGGTTCTCTTCTTTGCTGTCTTGTTGAGCGCTATTGTCTTGAGCATTGACTTTGACCATAATGAGATGGCAGCCCTGGCTTCTCAGGCTGACCTGGCGGCCAGCGGGGTAAATACCAGCGGCAAGAAGTATCTCAAGAGCCTTAAAGGAGAGAACTACCGGATTACTTGGATAAATTCCAAGGGCAAGGTTCTCTACGACAATGAAGAGAATCCAAAGAAGATGGGCAACCATGCCCACCGCGAGGAAGTCGCTGAAGCAATGAAAAATGGCACGGGGACAAGTGAACGCTACAGCACTACTTTGTCAACCGTGACCATGTACTACGCGGAGCGGCTCAAAAACGGCGGGGTCATCCGGGTGGCAATCACCAGAAACTCCTTCTGGCGAATGCTGCTCCGGCTCTTGTCGCCACTTTTGCTGATCATGCTCTTGGCTGTTTTGGTTTCCTGGTTCCTGGCTAAGACAATCTCACAGTCGATTGTCAAGCCGCTGAATGAGATGGATTTGGACAAACCGCTGGAAAGCAAGGCCTATGATGAAATTAAGCCGCTTTTGACCCGGCTGGACAGCCAAAACAAGCAGATTGCTGATCAAATGGAACAGCTGCACCATCGGGAGAAGGAATTTAAGACAGTGACTGATGCCATGCAAGAGGGCTTGATCTTGATTGACCTGGAAGACAAGATCCTTCTATCTAACCCAGCTGTCGTTTCGCTTTTGGGTTTGCACGACAGCGATCCATTGCCAGCTGACGTCAAGGAGATTATTGATCAAAACAGCCGCTTGGCCCATGCTGAGGGAATTGTTGAAAGAAATGGCCGCAACATTCAGATCAGCGCCAGTCCGATTACCAGTCGCAAGATTTTGAAGGGGACTTCAATCTTGGTGGTTGACGTGACGGAAGAGTACCATGAAGAGCAGGTCCGGCGGGAATTCACGGCTAACGTGTCGCATGAACTGAAGACGCCTCTGCAGTCGATCATGGGATCAGCAGAGCTTTTGGAAAACCATTTGGTCAAAGAAGAGGACCGGGACGGCTTTTACAAGAAGATCCACGAATCTTCAGCCCAGCTCTTGACCTTGATTGACGACATTATCCGTTTGTCCCACCTGGATGAAAACCAGCGCTTTGAAGAAATCAAGCTTAATTTGAAGAGTCCGGTGACGGAGGCTTTGGAAGCCCTGCAGGGGTCAGCTGACCGGCACGGAATCAAGCTGGAAACTGACTTGGGCGACTGCATGATTATTGCCAACTTCCGTCTCGTCTATGAAATTGCCTACAACTTGATTGACAACAGCATCCGCTACAACAAGGAAAAGGGCAAGACCAAGGTCACGGTTAAGAAGCACCGGGGCCAGGCAATCCTGCAGGTGGCAGATACTGGGATTGGGATTCCCCAAGAAGCCCAGAGCCGGATTTTTGAACGCTTTTACCGGGTGGATAAGAGCCACAGCCGCAAGACTGGGGGGACGGGCCTGGGCCTGTCGATCGTCAAGCACGCCGTTCAGCAGTGCCACGGGACCATCCGCCTGGAAAGTGAGTTAGGCAAGGGGTCAACCTTTACGGTTATTTTCCCGGCTATGCCAGCGGAAGCAGAAGAAAATAGCAAATAAAGCAGAATGACAGAAGAAAACCAGTTCACTGTAAGCAGTGGACTGGTTTTTACTGTATGTTTAAAAAATAAGTTTAGTTGTCGAAGTGGAATTGCAGGTCCTTTTGCAGCTTGTAGCTGGTCAATTCCTTACTGTCCAGGTCAGTCTTGTGCATGTCTACGGCGTGGACATCCGGGTTGCCATAGGTGGTGTAGTAGTAGATCCCTTTTTCCTGGTTCATGCAGGATGAGTAGATGGTGTATTCATATTCGCCTGGGGTAACTTCACACAGGCCCTTGACTTGTTCAACTGAGCCCAGGATCTTGAAGAATTGGTTGACTGAGCTGGCTTCATCCTTGTCGCAGAGACTGTTGTACTTGGTGAAGACGCAGCGGACGAAGCGGGACTTGCTGGATAGGTCGCCTGGCAGGCCTAAACCGCTCATGCCGCGGGAGTATTCAGTGAGTTCAACGCCGTCAGCAAACTTGTGGTCCAGACGGTGAGCTGAAAGGGCGTAGTAGTCGTTCAAGGCGAACTTCATAATCGGGAATGGTGGGTTGTTGGTCATGACGCCGACTGGGTTGTCGTAAACGTGTAGGCCGTCTTCCATTGATTCAACCACGATGCAGGCGTCCTTGTCGGCGATCATCCAGTGCAGGGTACTGGTTGGGAAGTCTTTTGAAAAGTCTTCGGCAGAGATGCTGATGTTCTTCAAGGCTTCCTTGGCTTCAGCCACGCTCTTGCAGGTCCCCAGAATGTATGGGACGAATTCAAAGGAAGTAATGTTGTCTTTGCCTTCCTGGTCAGGGAAGTAGTAGGCATTGCCCGCGAAGTTCAAGCCGGCCATGCCCAGCCCTTCTTCGTTGACGGCGTCATAGTAAAGCGGGTAGTCGCCGACAACTGTTGCCATCCCGATAATGGCATAGTGGCTGTCCAGGTCCGGTACTTTCCGCATTGGGAAAACATAATTTCTTGGAGTGATGGTGACTGTTTCATTGTAAGAAAAGTCCAGGTCCAAATTACGGCCAAAGTAGTGGTCGTCAGTTGCGAAAGTAATTGCTGTACACATGATATAAATACCTCCTGTTAACGTTATTGTAGAACTTTTTACCGGAAAAGGAAAGTAAAATTACTTAAATTTTAGTAGAGATAAATATAATAAAGCGAATAAAAAATAGGGCAATAATCCTTAGAATTAGAATATTAGCAAAACTGTTTAAAAAAGTGCTTGCTCGCCCTGCGCAAGTTATGGTAGTATACAAGTCAAATAAATGATCGAAAAGGAGGCGAAAGCGGTGCGTCTGTAATCTTGCATTTTCCATAGGCAACCATCATGATTCAAGCAGCTTTATTTGCTGCGCGGTCAAGGGGGTTACTATGCACTTTTGCAAGATTGACGCTGCTTTTGCCGCGGAGAGTCTGTCCATTGCAGGGGTGCAGACTCTCTTTTTTCTTTTCGAGGTATAAATTATGACAAGTATTCAGATCAAGCATCTTTCCTACACTTATCCCAGCCAGGCAGAAGCGATTTTTAGTGATTTGTCGCTGGATTTAGACTCTAGCTGGAAGCTGGCCCTGGTTGGCCGGAACGGCCGGGGCAAAACGACCTTTCTCCGTCTTTTGGCCGGGCAATTGGGAGACCGGCGAGCAGTCAAGTCTCCTTTAACCTTTACTTACTATCCCCGCTTTTTGCCAAAAGATGAAGCGGCCTACTTCAGCTTGATGGACGAAGCAGGTTTTGAGCTCTGGCGCTTGGAAAAAGAAATGAACCGGCTGAACTTAGAGCCAGAACTTCTCTACCAGCCCTTTGGCCTTCTTAGCGGGGGAGAGCAGAGCAAGCTGCTTTTGGCCCTGGCCTTCAGCCAAGATGGCGTCTTTCCCTTGCTGGATGAACCGACCAACCACTTAGACAGCGCCAGCCGGCGAGAAGTAGCTGAATACCTGAAAAAATCCAAGACCGGCTATATCGTGGTCAGCCACGACAGGACTTTTTTAGAAGAAGTCAGCGACCATGTCCTGGCCCTGGAGAACGGGGAAATTCACCTTTACCAGGATGACTTTGCCGGCTACCAAGTGACCAAAAAGCAGCGAGACCAGACCAATCAAGAGAAAGACCAGCAGCTGCGCCGGGAGATCAAGAGCCTGGAGAAGAGCCGCAAACAGCTGGCGGCCAATGCACAAAAAGCTGAGAGCAGCATCCATGCTAAGGGAAAAATCAAGCCGGACCGCAGGGCAGAATTGAGCGACAAGGGATTTTTGAGCAAGCGAGCCGCCAAAGTAATGAAGCGGTCGAAAAATGTGGCCCGCCGGCAGGAAAAAGAGGAGGCAGCTAAGCAGGGACTTTTGTCCAATATTGAAGAAGCACCGGCATTAAACTTGAATTTTAAGCCCAATTACCACCAGACCATCTTTACCGGGCGCGATCTAAGCTTAGAGATTGCCGGTCGGACCTTGTTTAAGGGACTGAATATGGAATTATCCAGCCGGGGCATCGTGGCTTTGACCGGGCCAAATGGCAGCGGCAAGACCAGTTTTTTCTCCTGGCTTTTAGGGAAAGAAGATTTGGCCTGCCAAGGGGATTGGGATTTGCAGACGGGGCTTAAAATCAGCTACCTGCCCCAAGACCTGTCAAGTTACCGGGGCCGACTGGAAGCTTTTGCCAAAGAACATGACTTGAATTATGAGAACTTTTTAAACCAGCTGAAAAAATTAGGCCTGGAGCGGGAGGCATTTAAACAAAAGATTGAGGAGATGAGCCAGGGGCAGAAGAAGCGGGTGGCCCTAGCCAAGTCCTTAACTGAAGAAGCCAGCCTCTATCTTTGGGATGAGCCGGCCAACTATTTGGACCTTTTCAACCAGGATCAGCTGATTGACCTGCTGAAAAAAGAGCGGCCAGCCATGCTTTTGGTCGACCACGACCAGGCCTTTATCGACGCGGTAGCAGAGCAAAAGGTTAGCTTGCAGGCAGTTTTATAGCTTGCAAAAAAAGTCCTTCTGCCCTAAAATTTACATTAATTTAATAAGAGCCTTTTACTTGATTTTACTTCCTTAGTTTATTCTGTTAACTAAAGGGGGCGGAAAAGCATGACACGGTACGTTTTATGCAAACCGGACAAGCCCAAGCTGACTTATTGGAGCATCATTGCTTTTATTGTACTTGGCATCATCGCCACGGCATATTTGGGGCTGACGGCATAGCTTACTCATTGATAAACTCTTCTCAAAAATACAACTGCGCTAAAAAGCCACGGCATTTTCTGCCGTGGCTTTCGTCTTGTAATATCTATGTAACAAAGGATTGCTAAAATTATTTCCAGAGGTCACTGACAAAGTAGCACAGGGCTGCCCAGGCAACCAAGGGCAGGTAGTGGCCATAGTCGTCTCTGCCTTCTTTTAAAAGGCGGCGGGCTTCTTCCTTGTCAACCAATTTGAAATCGCCAAAGACTTCAGTCCCTTCCGCGCCCTTGTGGTTAAGCGCGGACAAGTCATCGACATGGATAACAACCTTGACGATAGCGTTGCTTTCATCGCTAAAGCCGGAAGCCGTGAAGACCAAGGGGTTGATGACTTCAACCGTGTCATTTTCGCCGACGCTTAAACCAGTTTCTTCCTTGATCTCGCGGATCATGGCTGTTTTGACTGGGTCGGGGCTGGCCAAGTCAGCCGGGTCAATCAAGCCTGCCGGCACGCCGAGCAGGTAGCTGCCAGCTGGATACCGGTACTCATAAAAGAGCAGGAGCTTGTCTTCCTGGCCCGCTTCTTTGACGATGACGTAGGCGCAAGCCGCGTCGGGCAGGGCGCTGCCAAGCTCTGGGTCCTGCTTGAAGGCAAAGAGCTGGTCAGGATTTCTTCTGGAAGCGTCATAGTAGTGGACCCCGTTTTCATAAGCCAGGTCGTAAAGCTTGACGTATTTGGTAGCGGCCAGAGTCTTACTCTGGTCACGGGAAATTTTTGGTTCTTGCATAAAAGTGTCAGTCCTCCTTATATCACTTTTATTTTACTCCAGGGAAAAAGCTGGAGAGCTTTTTTGCAGAAATTTAACGGTAAGAATGGAGCAGCCATGAGGAAAATCAGCAAATTTTTGAGTATTGTGGCCCTGGGCCTGTTAGTCGGGGGATGCAGCCAGGGACAAAAGGCCAAGCAGACTAAGAGCAAAACTGAGACAAAGACCAGTCAGACTAGTAAGAAGGCGACCGGGACTTTGGCGAAACTCAGCCAGGGCCGGGATTTGTTTGCCTGGACGGTCTACTGGGACGTAGACAAGCCTTGGCAGACCATTCAAAAAGAAAGCCAGAATATCGACGCGGTCGGGACCTTCGCGGCTTTTTACGATGAAAACAAGAACTACGAGCTTTTTTTAGCAGATGGCAGCAAGAAGCTGGACAAGGAAATGCGGACTACGGCCAAGACCAGCAAGATCAAGCGTTACATGACCGTGGTTAATGACACCCGGACGGCAGACAAGAGCACCGACCTCTTGGAGACCCTCCTGTCCAGCAAGTCAAAGGCGGACGAGCATGCTAAAGAAGTCGTGGCTCTGGCCAAAAAGTACAATTTTACCGGGGTAGAAATCGACTATGAGCAGATCAGGGACAATCTCAGCCTGTGGAAGAAGTTTTTAGTCTTTGAAAAAGCCCTCTACGCCCGGACTAAAAAGGCGAGCCTGGACTTGCGGATCGTGCTTGAGCCATCAACGCCGGTAAGCAAGATCAACTTCCCTAAGGGACCGGAATATGTCGTGATGTGCTACAACCTTTATGGCTACGGGACGAATCCAGGACCCAAGGCTGACTACAAGTTCTTGAAGAAGACGGTCAAGGACTTCTCCAGCTTAGGCAATATTTCTTATGCCTTGTCAAATGGGGGCTTTGACTTTAACGGGGATGAAGTGACTTCCGTGACAGGCCCTGAAGCTCTGCAAATTAAAAAGAAATACAAGGCCAAGGCCGTCCGCGATAAAAACAGCGGCGCCCTCTACTTCAAATATGGCAGTCATACCGTCTGGTATGCGGATCAAACGACCCTGCAGCTGTGGGCCAAGACACTGGACAAGGCCAGCGGGAAAAAGGTCGGCATCAGCATTTGGCGGATGGAATAAACCAATATAGGAAAGAAAAAACTAGCTGAAAAATCAGCTAGTTTTTTCTATCTTCTTGCTCTTCTTTCGTCGATAGTTTTTGCAGGTATTCCCGTAAAAGCTGCAGACCGCCCACCGGGGTGCAGAAAGCCGGGTCTTTGGCCAAAGACTTTTTCCAGACTTCATCCAGATCAAACCAAGAGGCAGCGGAAACTTCTTCTTCCTGCAAGTGTAATTTCTTTTCGTCAACAGGCTTAGAGTAGACATGCACAAAGGAGACTTCCCGGTTCTTGAATTCGGCATGGTGAAAGACCTCGTCATAGCAGTTGTGAAAGGTGCCGATGAAGGTAAAGTCAGCGGCCTGGCTCTTGATGCCCAGTTCTTCTGCCAGCTCTCTGATGATGGTCTCCAGGGGTTCGTCTCCGGCATCGATGTGGCCAGCTGAAGAGGTGTCAAAGCAGCCTGGGTAGGAGTCCTTATTGGCTGATCTTTTCTGCAAAAGGACCTGCCACTTGCCGTCTTTTTGCCGGATGATCCAAACAGAGGCGCAGCGGTGCCAGGCCCCAATCCGGTGGGCTTTATTCCGTTCAATGGTCTGCCCGGTTGGCCGGCCCTCTTTATCCACAATATCAAGAATTTCCATAGTTTACCTCGAGTTTTCAACGCTTTTAGGGCGATTTTACCAGCAAAAAGTCTTTTTGTCATGGCCTCGTGAAACAAAAATGCCACTTTAACCGGTTACAAGCAAAAGAGAAGAAATCCCGTAATACCAAGCTTTTTCTTTTAAAAACTGGACAAAAATCATTTTTGCACCAAGGCTGTTAAAAGAATAAATTTAACGATGAAACTAGTTATACCAAGCTTTTTATGGCCTTTAAAAAAGAAAGGCTAAAAAATCGCGACAGCGTGAAACGGTAAAAGTGGAAAAAGTCAAATATTGACTAAAAAAGCAAGGCAAAAGAATTTCCCTTGCCTTGCTTCTTTGCAGCAGTTGTAAAGTGTTAACTGTTTAGTAGACCAGGAGGCCGATTCCCAGGAAGATCAGACAGATCACGAACTGGATGACCAGTTGCTTCCATATGAACTTAAACCAGCGGTCAAAACTGATGTTGACCATGGCCAGGGACATCAAGATCAGGCCAACTGGTGCGATTAAGCCGATATAGCCCTGTCCCCAGTTGTAGGCATCGATCACGCTGGCCCGGTCGACACCGACGATGTTGGCCAGCGGCGCCATAATTGGCATGGACAGCACAGCTAAACCAGATGATGACTGGATGAAGAAGCCGAGGACGATGTAGATCAAGAAGAGGACCCAGACGAAGGCCAGCTTGTTCATGCCAGTGATCTGCTTGCTGAAGAAGTACATGATCGTGTCGCTGGTGTGGCTTTCATCCATCACGATGGAGACAGCCCGGGCCAAACCGACCGTCAAGGCAACCCCTAAAAGGTCTGCCGCACCGCTGACAAAGCTTTCCATGAAGCGGTGCTCGCTTAAGCCGGAAACCAGGAAAAGCAGGTAGGAAACGGCCAGGAAGACGACCGCGATCTCAGTAAAGTACCAGCCCTGGCTCTGCACGCCCCAGATCATGACCAAAAAGCCGGCCACGAAGGTGAGCAAAGTTAATTTTTGCCGCCAGGTGAAGTCGCCCTTGTCAGCCCGTGAGTCAAAAGCAAGGTACTTCTTCTTGTTTTCCTCGTATTGGTCGTAGACTAAGGACTTGCTTGGATCCTTGCGGACTTTTTCCGCATAGATGATGGTGTAGAGCATCCCGGCCCCCAGGGAAACCAGGAGCATGACGATTCTCAAAGGCAGGGCCCGAGCGAAGTTGACCCCAGCCGTGTTTGAAGCAATAACGGTTGAGAAGGGGTTGATGGTTGAACCTAAAGTCCCCAAAGTCGTGCCCAGGAAGATGGTGGCGACCACGGTCATCGTGTCATAGCCAGCCTCCAAGAAGACCGGGATCAGCATCGGGTAGAAGGCCATGGTTTCTTCAGCCAGACCAAAAGTGGTCCCGCCCAGGGCGATCAAGCCCATAACGATGACGATCAAGAGGATCTGCTTGCCCTTGATATGTTCAGACAAGGCCTGCATCCCAGAATTAATGGCCCCATTGGCGTAGACAACCCCGATAATCCCACCGAGGATCAAGATAAAGGTGATAATGTCGATTGAATCGGCAATCCCTTGCACCTGGGAAGTCAAAAACTGGACGACAGCTTCCCGGAAATTAGGCTTTTTGACATTGACTCTTTCGTAAGAGTCTGGAATAGCCACCGGTTTGTAGATAGTGCCGTCGATTAATTTTTTAGCATCGATCTTGACCTTGTAGCGGTCAAGAGTCTTCTGCGTTGCTGGCTCATGCTTGACCTTGCCAGAAGGCATGGTGATGGCAAAATCCTTGGCCGACTGGTCATAAGAGACCGTGGCATAGTTGCCGGCCGGTATGAAAAAGGTTAAAAGCTGGACGAGCACCAAAACGATAATGATGACCGAATAAGCGGTCGGAAATTCATGCTTGCGTTTCTTGCTCCCACTGCGGTGAAAAAGCATCAAAATCATCCTCCTTGTTTGCTTTTGCTTTCCTTACACAATTAATTGTAAGAAAGTGGGGATGATTTTGCAAACGCTTTCGTATAAAGTTAAGCTTGATTTTACCTGCCTTTAAGAGGATTTTTAGGTTAAAAAGCGGGAAAAGCAAACTAAAAGTTATAGTGCCGGGCCTAAGAAGAAGTTAGGTAAATGAGAGTGAGATGAAGCGCATACATAATATTTACGATATTTTTGTCAATGCGGCGGTTTATTTTAACGTAAGCAATTCCGGCTTGAGCCCAAGCAACTGGCTGAGCTGCCAGGTCTTGGCCGGCAAAAGGCCCAGCCGGTCCAACATTTCCTGGTCGCTAAAGAGCTGGTGAACTGGTCCATGGTAGATCAAGCGGCCCTGGCTCATTGCGTAGACCTCCTGGCTTTCTTCAGCCAGCCAGTCCATGTCGTGGGTGATCATGATCACGGTTTTGCCCCGGGCCACCCTTTTTTGGATTAACTGGGTGACCAGGCAGCGGCCGGGATAATCCAGGCTCATCAAGGGCTCGTCTAACAGGCAGACCTCTGGGTCAAGGACCAGGGCGCTGGCGATGGTCAATAATTTTTTCCCGGAAAGAGAGAGGTCATATGGATTCAAGTCCCGGAATTCAGCCAGACCAAATTCTTTAAGGGTGGCTTCAGTACGGCTGGCAATTTCAGCTTCCGGCAATTTAGCCTGCCTCATGGACCAAGCCAGCTCTTTTTCCACGCTGGAGTTGAACAGCTGGTCATTTGGGTCTTGAAAGGCATAGGCAATCTTGCTCAAGCGGCCGGAAGCAAGGTAATCCGCTAAAACTTGGCCATCAGCGGAAATAGCCTTGCCAGCTGGCAAGAGGTCAGCTAAAAGCTTCAAAAGGGTGGATTTGCCAGACCCGTTCTGGCCAACCAGGCAGATCAAGCCGGGAGAAAAAGTCAGCTCCGGGATGTCCAGGACAAAATTCGACTCTGGGTAAGTGTAATGAAGGTTTTCAATTTTAATTTGCATTTTCGGCAGCTTTCTTAAGTTCACTGGCATTGACAGGATAGTAACCATTCAGCGTGAGGTCCAGCTTTTTTGCCATTTTCCAGGCAAGCGGCTTGTCGATTTCCGGGTCATCCAGCTGGTTGAAGACTTTCTGGGGAGAGTCCGCCAAAAGCAGGCGGCCGTCTTGTAAGACCCAGATTTGGTCACAGAGGGCGGCCAAGTCGTCAAGCTCACTGGAGACGATCAAGAAAGGACAGGAGAGTTTTGCCAGCCAGCTGAAAAAGTGCAGGCGGCCCAAAGGGTCCATCTGGCTGGTCGGGTCGTCGAGCAAAAGCAGGTCGGGCTCAGTAACCAGGGCGGTAGCGATCGCCACCCGCTGGGTTTGCCCGCCAGAGAGCTGGTTTGGCGACTGGCCCAGCAGATTGGTCAAGTCCAGCTGGTCAGCAGCCCGCTTAACGTCCGCGTCAATTTCTTCATCGCTCTTGCCCAGGTTGAGCAGGGAGAAGGCTAATTCGTCATAAACCGTGTCAGAAAGGCCAGAGAGCTGGCTGGCCGGGTCTTGCAGAAGCAGGGCGATTTCGTGCTGGCCTTTCCAAGTTTTCAAGTCTTCGCCGTTTACCCGGACTGAACCGGAAATCTTGGCGGGAATCATTTGGCCGGCAATTCCGGCTAAGAGGGCCAAAAGGCTGCTTTTGCCGGCATGGCTGGGTCCGATAATGCCGATGCGCTGGCCGCGGCTTTCGGCAGTGATCTTTTCTAATGCTAGTTTGTCAAAGCCCAGGTAGCGGAGGCTGAGCTCGTTGATGGTTAGTTGAAAATTATCAGACATGCTTTCACTCCTAAAAGTAGCAGGCAACTGGCAATGAGCAGGCGGTGGCAGAACTTGTCTTTCCAGTATTCATCTTTCAGACTGGCTGGCCGCCTTTTTGGGCTGGCATAGCCCCGCAGCTGCAGGGCAATTGACCGGCTCATGGCCTGCTGGAAACTCTTGACGATCAAGGGCAACAGGACAGGAAAGAGATTTTTGATCCTGGAGAGCAGGGACTTGGCCGGAGCAATCCCCCGGGCCTTCTGGGCCAGCTGGATCTTGTGCAGGTTTTGCTGCATCTGCGGCAGGATATAGCAGACTGACATAAGGACATAGACCTGCTGGTAGGACAAACCGGAGTTTTCCAAATAGCGGGCGTTCTCTGAAATGGTCGTCGTCTGGATGAAAAAGCTGCTGGAGAAGATGATGATTAAAATCCGGCAGGCTAAGAGAGCCGCGTGGTCAAGTCCTTCCTGGTAAAAAGTCACAGAAGCGATGGCAAAAGCCGCGGTATGGTTCTGCGGCCAAAAGAGCCCCTGGATCAAAAGCATGGTCAAGATGAGGAAGAGGCTGAAGGCGCACATTCCCCAGAGTGCATGGAAATTTTTGGTCAAAAGGGCCAGGATGAAGCTGGCAGCGAGGATGATAATAGCACTAGGCAGATTGCCGGCAGCAAAAGCAGCGAGCGTAAAGAGCAGAATCAAGAGCAACTTGCTGATAGGGTCAATGGCTGCCTGCCAGGCGGGCAAAGCCAGGTCTTCCGCGTTATTTTTCATTCTTCAGTCCCCTTGAAGAAGTAGACCAGGCGCTTTGGCAGCTGCTTGTAGATCAAAAAGGCCAGGTAACTAACGACCGTCTTGTCCAGAAGGTCAAGGACGAATTCATCAAGAAAAGACGCGATCCAGATGTTGACGTGCTTGGCAACCAGGGAGGCAAAAAGGGCATCCCCCCAGGCAATCCCAGTTTGCCCGCTCCAGAAGATGACGTTGAGCGGGGTAGAGATCAAGGCTGAAACCAGGGCAATGATAATAGCCGCCGGCAAGACAGTAACTGGCCGCTTGAAGAAGCCCCGCTGGTTCAGCCAGGCAACTGCGAGGCCGATCCCGATGCTGGTCAAAGCGTAAACAGTAGAAATAGGCGACAAAGTCAAACCGTAGATGACATTGTTGATAAAGCCGCTGATGGCCCCGGCGACAGGACCAGCCAGCATGCTGGCCAGGAAAGTACCCAGTGATCCCAGCCAGACCGGCAATTTAAGTCCTTCAGCAAAGGCCTTGGCGACATAGTTGATCCCAACGGCGGCCGGAATCAGGGTCATGGCGTGGGCGGAAAGCTTGAAGGACCAGAAGCTGGCCTTGTTTTTAGAATTGATTTCTTTAGAATCCATTTTGCAACCTCGTGAAAAATATATACAAAAAGAAAGTGACATAAAAACAGGCGATCGTCGAACCACTCATAAAAGTAAAGGTAACCTATACTTTTATGAAAATGATTTACTGCAAGCTTACCACCAGATCCTGGCAAGGACAAGGGATTATTAAAAAAAGATTTTTGCAAGCCTTTTTGCTGAGATATTTTTTATAACGTTTATTAAAATGATAATTTTTGTATTATAGGTAAACTATGTTTATTTAAGTAAAGAAAGGAGAGCATTGGCTGATTTTACGGAAATGCTGTTTTTCTTCTTTAATAAATATCATTCTTATTTTATAATGAATGTAAGCGCACGAAATCCCAAAAACCGGGTAGCGGAAAGACAGGAGCAGGTAGCATGGAAGAAATCAAATTTTCAGACCAGCAGAGGAAAGACTATGAAAATCTGCCAACAGGGATGGCAATTTATCAAATTATTGATGGCAAAATCAAAACCTTGCTGGTTACCGATGAATTGTGCAGAATGCTGAGGGTTGACCGCGACTTTTTAGTGGCCAGTCTTGACAAGAGCATGTTTGGTTTTGTCCACCCAGACGACATCGGCCGGATGGCATATTTTGGCAAGCAGTTCGCGGCACACTCAGATGAGAAATACGACGTCTTTTTCCGCTGGAAGACGCCAAACATGGAGGATTACCACATCTTTCACTCTGTGGCCAACCATGTGATGGTCGACGGCGTTCCTTTAGGTTTCTTTTTTTATACGGACGCGGAAGAATCTGGCAAGAACAACCAGATTCTGGACACCCACTACCAGAAGTATGCCAATGACCAGATGTATCAAGACCGCTTGACTAATCTGCCAAACCGCCGTTTTATGGAAATTTTTGGCATGGAAGAAGTGGCCAAGCTCCGTTTGACTAAGGAAGATCCAGTCTGCGTCAGTCTTAACATTGCCGGCATGAGCGTCTACAACAACCTTTATGGCCTGAAAAAGGGTGACCAGCTCTTGAAAGAACTGGCTGAGCTTTTGGTAAGCAAGATCACAGAGGGCCATGTCTATTACAACCGGGATGACCATTTCTTGATTTTGACGACTGCTGCCGGCATTGACGAAAAAATTAAGGAAATCCATGAAAAATTTATTAGCCTGGCCAAAAACGAGGCCGTGGACCTGCAATTTGGCCTTTATGACATTCAAGACGAAGATCAGAATATCATGACGATCACTCACCGGGCCAACCAGGCCATGAAGGAAATCGGCCATGACCGGCGCTTTTACGTAAAGAAGTATAATCCGACCGTTGAAGAGGAAGACTTGGAAGAAAGCTACTTTTTGGACAACTTCAGCCGGGCCATGGATGAAGGCTGGCTGACACCCTACTTTCAGCCAATTTGCTCGGCAAAAGACGGAAAAACTGCTTCTTATGAAGCCTTGGCCCGCTGGCAGGATCCGGAAAAGGGCTTGGTTTCACCTGCCGCCTTTATCCCGGTGATTGAAAAGCACCACCTTACTTATTACCTGGACATGTACATGCTCTGGGAAGTGGTTGCCAAATTGCGGCAGTGGAAAAAGCGTGGCCTGGACCTCAAGCCAGTGTCTGTCAATCTTGCTCACGAAGACTTTGAAATGCCCAATATGGTTGAAAAGATCAACAATCTGGTTACTGGAGCAGGCCTGGATCGGTCTTTGATCAAGATTGAAATTACCGAGCGGGACCTGTCGACCAACACTGTCCGGTTAAAAGAGCAGATCAAGCAGCTGCGCGCTTATGGTTTTGAGGTTTGGATGGACGACTTTGGCAGCGGCTACTCATCTTTGAATGCATTAAATGACTACAGCTTTGACCTGGTCAAGATCGACATGGTCTTTGTCCGCCACCTTGATGACGGGCCTTTAAACCGGCTTTTGATTCCGGAAATCGCTAAAGTAGCCCACCTGTTGGGGATGAAGGTGCTGGCTGAAGGGGTGGAAACGGAAGAGCAGAGAGACTTTTTGCAAGAAGCTGGCTGCGACTTGCTCCAAGGCTTCCTCTTCAGCAAACCGGTCAAATTGGATGAAAACCAGCAGGTTGTTTCGGAATAATTGTCAGCGAGTAGAAAATAATGTGATGTGATGAAGATGAAAGAGAAGGGAAACAGGAGAAAAGTTCATGGCCTTAGCTGGCAATTAGCCAATGAAAAAGAGGCAGTGTATGCTGATTATCTTGATTCTGAAGCTTTTCAAAAAGAGGTTGCCGACAATAATATCACTATGGGGATTGCTGTCTCCAGCTTGATCACGGTCATTGGTTTTTTAGGCATGTTTGGCCTTAATTCTTATTATGCCAATATTTCGGCTTTTCCCATGATCCCGAGCGAGTGGGTTTATCTCCTGTTGATCTTGTCTAATTTGCCCCACCTGCTTTTTTTGATCTGGCTAAATAAACACCGGCAGCCAGCAGAAGAAGAAATCAGAATAATATTTGCGAATTTTGCAATCAACGCTCTTTTGTCTGGCTTTACCCTGTACAGCACGCAAGAGGGGAGCAGCTACTTTTTTGAGCTGGTCTTGATGATGATGGTCATCTGCGTTCTGCCATATTATAAAAAAGGCCGCGGCATTGCCTTGGTGGCATTGAGTCTTCTGTCAACTTTGTCAGTTATTTCTATAAATCATGTCCAGGTCGCCTCGCAGGATGCTTATGACTTGTTTCTCTTTTACTTTATTTGCCAATCCTGTATTATTTTGCGCCGACATTGGTTTCGGCAGGCATCCTGGTACAACTACATCTTGCACCGGGCAAATGGATCACTCTTTGTCAGCAGCCGGACGGATGAATTGACTGGTCTATATAACCGGCTTGCCTTGCGGGAAGATTTTCCAAATTATCTCAAGCAAGAGATTGGCGTGGCCATGATCGACCTGGATGACTTTAAACGTTTCAATGACAATTACGGTCATGCATATGGGGACCTGGTTTTGACTAGACTTGGTCGCTACTTGCAAAAAGACTGGATGAACTCGCACCTGCGGAGCTACCGCTATGGCGGCGACGAGGTTTTAATTATCGCGTCGGGCATGGAAGATGGCGCTTTTGTCAAAAAATTGCAGATTTTTCAAAAAGAATATGCTAAACTAAACCGGCAGTTAAAAGAGCCAGCCACCTTGAGCATCGGC
>NZ_JBJEES010000122.1:1993-6359 GCF_051873315.1 Lactobacillus sp. | reverse complement strand
ACTTACCAATACTGATGTGATTATCAAGATTTAGTAAGTTTTATGATTCGGGATAAAAAATGCCAAAGCGGATCGTAAAATTGGAAGCCGGCTACAACTGCCGGGATTTGGGCGGCTACAAGAGCCAGGACGGCCGGACTGTCAAGTGGGGCCGGCTCTACCGGTCGGGTTCCTTGAGCTACTTGACCAAGGCTGACCAGGCGGAACTGGCCCGGCGGAAGATTGTGGTGGACTGCGATCTGCGCTCCCGGCATGAGCAGGACAACTTCCCTGACAAGCTCTGGCCAGGGGCCAAACTGATCGACGCCCACTTTTACAGCGAGAGCGGGGATGAAGAGGAAGAAGCTGAGGCAGCCTGGGAGAAGTATTCCAGCAAGCTGCCCAAATTGTCCTACCTGGCCATGATCTACCAGCAGAATCTTGTCGCTCCCAGAACGGGCCTGGTGATGCGGGAGATTTTTAAGGAGATGCTGGCTTTGGAAGATGACGATGCCTTGCTCTACCACTGCTCCATGGGCAAGGACCGGACCGGGATGGTGTCGGTGATCGTCTTGATGGCCTTAGGCCTGGATGACCGGGAGATCCTGCGGGACTACCTGCTCAGCCGGGAATACAGCCGGGACTGGGATGAGGCGGATGAAAATGACCGCTTGGGCAAGCAGATTGCCAAGATGAACCAGACCCAGGTCAGCCAGACGGCTTTTTATGGGATTACGGAAACGATCCGGCAGACCTGGGGCGGCTTTGACCGCTACTTTGCCAGCCTGGGCTTTGGCCAAGGAGATTTGGACCGGCTTAGGGACAAGTTTTTGGAATAAGATTTTTTACCGCTCCGCCTTTGGCTGGGGCGGTTTTTTTGCCAAAAAATTACGGGAAAACTAAAATGGAGGGTAGAAGAAATTTTCGCGGATTTTTGGAAAAGAGGGATGCAGAATGGAGATGCAAAGGGTGATTGAGCTGGACATGCCGGTCAACTTCCGTGACCTGGGCGGCTATCAAGGCTTGGACGGCCGCCGGGTCAAGTGGCGGAAGATCTACCGGTCGGCGGCTTTAAACGAGCTGTCGACCAAGGACCGGGTGATTCTGGCCAACCTGCACATTACGGTGGACTGTGACCTGCGGTCCAGCCGGGAGCAAAAAGGGTATCCGGACCAGACCTGGCCGGGGGTCCGTTTTGTGAATATTGGCCTTTATGCTGAAGGGGACCGCTTCAACCAGGCCCATCCTTTCTTGCACTTTTTCCACCATCTGCCGGAATTTGACGACTACCTGCCCAAGATTTACCAGCAGGTTTTGTTAAATGAGCACTCAGAAGAGGGGATCAAGCGGGTTTTTGAGGAGCTGCTGAAACTGCCGGAGGACCAGGCTTTGGTCTACCACTGCGCGGCCGGGAAGGACCGGACGGGGATCATCAGTATTTTGATCTTGATGGCCCTGGGCGTAGACGACAAGACGATCGCTGAGGACTATTTGCTGACGGATGAGCTGTACGATTTTTCCATTGAGAAGCAGCATCCGACTAATGAGAAGCTGTCGCAGGTGATCGCGAAGATGAACGTGACCCGGGGTGAAGGTCCGGCGGTTAAAGGAATCACGGAGACTATCCGGCAGGGCTGGGGCAGTTTTGACAAATTTTTTACCAGAAAACTGGGCTTCAAGCAGGCTGATTTGGAAAAGTTCCGGGAAATGTACTTAGAGGAGGACGAAAAAGACTAATGAATTTGGAAATCTGGCAAGGAGATATCACGACTTTGAAGGTGGACGCGATCGTCAACGCGGCTAACCGGGAATTGCGGGGAGGTGGCGGCGTCGATGGGGCCATCCACCGGGCAGCGGGACCAAAATTAAATGAGGCCTGCCGAGCCCTGGGCAGCTGCGAGACGGGTGAGGCAAAGATCACGCCAGGCTTTAACCTGCCGGCCAAGTACATCATCCATACTGTAGGGCCGGTTTACTCGGGTTCGCATAGCGATCCTCTGCTTTTGGCTGCCTGCTACAGAAACAGCCTGCGGGTGGCCAAGGAAAACGGCCTGCACTCGGTCGCTTTTTCCGCGATTTCAACCGGGGTCTACGGCTATCCGCTGGACGCGGCCAGCAAGGTGGCCTTCGGTGAGGTCCGCAAGTGGCTGAGAGAACACAAGGATTACGAAATGCGGGTCATCATGGTGGCCTACGACGCCCGGACTTACGCCTTGTACCAGAAATTGCTGGGCTAGGAAATGTAGATTTAGAATCAAGCAAAAAAGCTTCAGTAAAGCAATACTGAAGCTTTTTTCATTGCTATTCAAATTCATCTCGTTTGATCTCCCGGTAGATAGCCAGGACGAGGACAAAGACGGCGGAGATGATGGCCGGGTAGACCATGCTGCCGACCTGGACAGCCTTTTCCGCTGCAGCCTGGCTCATCTGGTTTTCCACGGCATATGAGATGACCCAACGGTTCATCAGAGTTGGCGTCAAGGCAAAGGAGATGGTGGAGATCAAGGAGGCCACCGTCATCACGTGCCGGGAGTAAGGCTCTCTGAAGAACTGGGACAAAACGCAGAAGGCTGGGGCGATCATCAAGAGGAAGATCCAGAGGATGATCATGGTACCGGCAGTGGAGTTCATCATCTGCGAGCTGTTAGTGGCGTAGCGGTAGGTCCCCCAAAGAGAGCCCCCGGTCAGCTGATTGAAGAGGTTCAAAAAGTAGGACCCTTGCTGGCCGAAAGTCCCCTGACTGGAGAGCATGTTCTGAACGACGGTCAAACTGTCGGTTGTCCCGGCGCTGGTGAAGTCAACGCTGACGATCTGCCGCATGTAGGCGGCCAGGAACATGATGGTTGAACCCAGAAGCTGCAGGGCCTTGATCATGCTCAGCTTGCGGGAGGCCTTGAGCTTGAATTCCAGACTGAGAACCCGGTTAGGGTGATGGGAGCGGCCGATCACGAAGATGCCGGCGATGGTCAAGACGATGATGATGGCCAGGCCGATCCACCACTTGGCCAGGATGCAGAAGATGGCCAGGCTGATCATGATGACCGTGACGTAAGGGCGGTCAGCGAAGATCTGCCAGAAGTTGAGCCGGACCTTCTGCTCGCTTCTTGAAGCCCCGTCAGTATCCAGGCGGGGAACAGAATTAGGGTTTGCCTGCCGCGTCTGTTTTTGCGCGGTTTGTTCTTGTCTTTCTTGGTACTGTCTGCGCGACATTCTTGCCATGATAAAAAACTTCCTTTCGCAATCACAAGCCTAGCACAAGTTGGCCTGTAAAGGCTCTTTTTTCAGACGGTTTAACTTAAATTATAAGCTAATTACAGATCCTTTGGGCGAAAATAGTTTAGCAGCTTTATTGCATTTTGATGATATTTTTGCCTTTCTAATAGATAAAAGAATCTTTATTTTTCCGATACTTCCCACTTTTCCGGGGATATCTCCATCCTTTATAATTAAATATATATGTGATTTTACTATTTAAGAGTGAAAAGGGGAAAAACATGAAAGCGAGAAGCGAGACCCGGATCAAGCAGATGGCGGCAGTTGCGGCTGCTGGTATTGGGGCAGTCAGCCTGGGCGCGGCAAACTTACCGCAGCCAGTCAGCGCGGCCACTAATGACGTGCAGGCTAGTTCCAGCCAGGATGACTTGAAGACGGCGCAAGAGAACGTTAAGACGGCTGAAGCAGAAAACACGCAGGCTCAACAGGCAGCAGACCAAGCGCAAAGCGCGGTTGCTGACCAGGAAAGTGCCGTCAATGAGGCGCAAAAGGCCAATGAAGCTGCCCAGGCCGATTTGACCACGGCTCAAGACGCGCAAGCAGAAGCTGCTAAAACTACAGAGGCAAACAAGACCACTCAAGCCGCTGATCAAGCCAATTTAGACCAGGCAAAAGAAGCGCAAACTAAGGCAGGGCAAGCCCTCCAGGACGCGCGGAATAATTCAGCTGCTGCCAGCCAAGCGGCCAGCGAGCAGGCAAAAGAGGTCAGCCAAAAGGAAGAGGCAGCAGAGCAAGCCAAAGAGCAGGCAGCTTCCGCCGCTCAAGCTCAAGAAACGGCTCAAAGCCAGGCGGCGCAAAAGTCCGCGGCTAAAGACAAGGCTGCTGCTAATCTTAAAAACGCGCAAGAAAACTTAGCAAAGGCGACTGACCAAGCAAACTCAACACATACTGCCGTAGCGAAGAACGAGCAAGATTTGCAAAACGCGAGCGAAGAGGCAAGTACAGTTCAAAAGGCCAATGATGATGCGGTAAAGGCCCAGGAAACGGCCAAGGCAGCAGAAGAAGAGGCCCAAAAAGCAGCTGATCAAGCTCAAACTGTCTACGATTCAGCCAAGGCCAATGCTGACCAAAAGACAGCCAACCAAGAAGCAGCTCAAAAGGCTTACGATGATGC
>NZ_JBJEES010000122.1:0-1893 GCF_051873315.1 Lactobacillus sp. | reverse complement strand
GACGTCAACAAGATTGTTTTGCCAGACGGCTTTTTAGAGGCGGCTAAGGAATACTATGCTGCTGACGAAAATAGCAAGGCGGCAGCGGCCCAGAAGCTGTACGAAGTTGGGCAAAAGGGCCTGCCAGGCTTCACCTACAACAACCGCTATATTTCCGCGGCCGCTGATGAAGGCCGGAAGGTGGAATTTGTCGACGGTCAGGTGATGAACGCGGATGACGCTAAGGAACTGACTTTGTACGCGGCTTTCCTGATCAATCCGCTGCGCGAGGCCAATGGCCGGAAGGCTTACAAGGTCAGCCAGAATTCAGTGCAATATTCCAGTGACGTAGCAAAAGAATATGATGCCGACCACTGGCTGCTGGGGACTAGAGGCCACGACGTGCTGGCATTAAACAGAGTAGCAATGGACTACAGCAGCCGCGGCATCTATAGCAACAGCGAATCAGAGAACGCGACCAACGGTTTTGTCTGGCTGAATTACACGCAAGATGAAAAGACCAAGAATCTTGCTGAATACACGGCAGTCAGAAACGCAACTACAAATATGCAGGCCTACACTGGCACGATCAGCATGAACAAGCTTAAGCAGGCGATCTATGAATCAATCTTGGGCTGCCTTGTTGACGACTCCGGGTCAAATTGGGGCCACATGAAGGCCTTCCTTTTTGCCAACCCAACCAGAACGGAATACTTGGGCGTGTCGATCGATCACTACCTGCAGATCCACTTTAACTCAGTCAGCTTCACTAATGACACATCAACTGAATACGAAGTTCCGGCATTAGGGACAGGGGATCGGCAGAAGGTAATTGACGCGATGACTGACCTGTCTAAAAAAGAAGGCGCGCGGGACCAATACCAGTACATTTACCTGGAACCAGAAAAGAAATATCTAGCTACCGCGACTAGCAATCTAGAGACGGCTAATAGTAATCTGCAGGCGGCAAAAGATAAAGTGGCCGCGGCAGATGAAGCTGTAAAGAAGGCACAAGAAGCCTACGCTGCTGCCCAGGAAACGACGGCAGCTAAGACGGAGGCTTTGACCAAGGCGCAAGATCTGGCGACTAAGGCAGAGACTGCTTTGAGCGCGGCCAAGGCAGAAACGGCAACAGCACAAACGGCATTGACCAGCGCTCAGACTGCTTTGACGGAAAAGCAGGCAGCTTTAAAGGAAAAGACTGAAGCAGCAAGTACCGCTGAAGCCGAAGTAAAGAGCACGGCAGAGGCTTTGCAGGCAGCAGAAAGTAAGGTGGCAGATTTGACCGCCAAGCTGGAGGCTGCTAAGGCAGAGGCTGAAGAGAGCGCGAAGAATTTGCAAAGCGCGCAAGCTAGTGTTGACGCGGCTGAAACGGCAGTCGGGGATGCAGAAAAAGCTGCAGCTGACGCAAATGCCGCGGTAGAAGATGCTACGGCAAAAGTGACCACTGCTAATGCGGCCAGTCAAACGGCACAATCTGAATTGGCAACCGCTAAGCAAAAGCTGGCTGACCTGCAGGCAGCAAAGGTTCAAGCAGAGACTGCAGAAACTGCGGCTGCAGAGGCAAAGGCAAATGCTGATGCTCAAGTCAGTGAACTTGCTCTTAAGGCAGAAGAAAGTGCCAAGCTGTCAACTTCTACAGAAAAGGAAGACCAGGCAGTTGAAGACGCTAAGGCTAATGCGGCAAGCACTCAAGCTGCTTTGACCGCGGCAGAAGCTGATTTGGCGGATAAGAAGGAAACGTTGACGAAAGCCAAGGCAAGAGTAGCCGCAACTCTGCACGCTTTGAACCTGGCTAAGGCCCGCCTGGCTGCCTTGGAGGCAACACAGCCAACAGAACCGACGACTCCAACGGAGCCAACCGAGCCAACGACCCCAACGGAACCGACTAAGCCAACAGAGCCGACCAAGCCA